>NZ_JBSFJC010000162.1:0-15871 GCF_053597855.1 Kitasatospora sp. NPDC001225 | reverse complement strand
TTTCGACGCCAGGTAAGCCATTGGGCCCAGGAATAACCTCCGAATTCCTCCCGGCTATGCCAGGGATACAACCAGGCGCTTTCAGGGCGCACTCGCACCAGACGGTCTTGCCGATGTAGCCGTCACCGCGCAGGTGGGCGCCCCACGAGGTGGCCAGGGCGGCGACGAGTTCGAGGCCCCGGCCGGACTCGTCGTCCGGGGTGGCCTCGCACGGGGTCGGGAGGGTGGAGTTCGCGTCCGAGACCTCGATCCGGAGCAGGGAGTCGGTGGGGAGGAGGATCCGGACACCGATCATCCGGTCACGCGGGGAACGGGCGTGGCGGCAGGCGTTGGTGACGAGTTCGCTGAGGAGGATCAGCCCGGTCTCGGCGGAGTCGATGGGCACCTCCCACTCGAAGACCTGCCGGATGAACCGGATACGGGCACGGCCGGCGCTGCGGGGGAGCCGGGGGAACATCCACTCGACGACATCGGCGGGCTGAGTGAGCATCAGGGTCCTTGAGGGGTGTGTACGGACGGCGTCACTCGGGAGAGCTGAGTTCGGCCTTTTCACCCTTCAAGCGTCGGCAGCCGGGCATAGCCTCAGCAGTTACACCGCAGGTACAACGAGAGCTTGAACCGCCCTGTGACCAGGGCAGGGAGGAGCGCGGGATCGTGAGCGCGCCGAAAGAGAACCCCATGGCGTGGAAGTACTGCGGTGATCAGCTCAAGCGGTGGCGCGCGACGGCGGGCGTGACCCGGGAGCAGCTGAGCAGGGCGGCCTCCTACGACGTCGAGAGCGTGCGGTCGATGGAGGCGGGGCGGCGGAAGCCGACGCTCAAGTTGCTCCAGGCGGCAGATGATCTGTGTGATGCGAAGGGGATGCTGCTGGGAGCGGCTGCGTTCCTGGCACCCGAGAAGTTTCCGTCCTATTCACAGGGCTACACGGATGCCGAAGCCGACGCAATCGCGATCCACACCTACGAAGCCCTGCTTATCCCGGGACTGCTCCAGACAGAGGAGTACGCCCGAGAGCTGATCAGTCACGCCTGTCCGCCCCTGGACGACGAGACCGTCGAAGCGCGCGTCGCGGGCCGAATGCAACGCCAGGAGAAGCTGGCGAACTCGCCGACGGTGCTGTTCGGTTTCGTGATCTACGAGGCTGCGTTGCGGGCAAAGGTCGGCAGCGCAGGGCTAATGAAGAGGCAACTCGCGCACATCATCGACATGAGCAGCCTGCGGAACGTCGCGATCCAAGTGCTTCCTGCAGATCGTGCGGCATACCCCGCCCTCGGCGGCCCCATCATCCTGCTGGAGACGGCCAACAATGAGCAGCTGGCCTACGTGGAAGGGCACCGAACCGGGGTGCTGCACACCGATGCGGACAAGGTGAACGTCCTCAGGCAGCGGCATGGAATGATCCGCACGCAAGCCCTCAGTATCGAGGAGTCCGTAGAGTTCATCAGGAAAGTCTCGGAGGAGCTATGAGTGCCGAAGTCGGCTGGTTCAAATCCAGCTACAGCGACGACAACGGCGGAGCCTGTGTCGAGGTAGCCTCCTCCCCCTCCACCATCCACATCCGCGACTCCAAGGACAAGGCCGGCCCGACCCTCACCTTCTCCCCCGAGGCCTGGTCCGCCTTTGTCACCTTCGCCGCCGAAGCTCAAGTGACACGAGCCGAGTGACCCCTTAATGGAACGGTGAGGTAACTACCTCCCAACCACTCCCGTACGCAGCACATATGACTTATCGTCACGACTACACCACAGCCGGTTCCCCCGTGTAGCGTGCGCACCAACGAAACAACCCCCGCCGGTGCTACCAACACCGAACGGGGGTCTGACCGGCACGATCGAAATGCGAGCTCGATCCTGTGGCTACCCACGACTCTACCGCCATGGCCACCCCTGGGTACGGCAAGCAGTCCGCCCCGGAGCAACTCCCCCGCTCCGCGCGCGACTTCGCCCACCTCCCGGCCCGCGAGGCCTACCTCGCCTCGCTCATCGACCATCTCCCCGACGGCGCCGCCATGGACGCGAAGACCCTCGCCGTCCTCCAGCCCCACTACGGGCAGATGGCCTGCCGCTCGGCCCTCACCAAGCTCTCCACCGCAGGTCACCTGCGTCGCGTCCGTGAGCGCCTCGACTCCCGCCAGTGCCGCTGGGTCTTCCGCACCTACTTCTCCCGGACGCCCCGCTCCGACGGCTGGTGGGCGCACTTCCTCTCCACCGGGGAGGCGTCAACGCCCGCCGCACCCGATCCCCCCAGGGAGCGAACGCTCAACCGCACCTCCCCCACCTCGGCCGCCTACGCCGCCCTCGCCGGCCTCGGCCTGGTCGACCCCCGCCTCGCCCTCTCCGCCGCCGACTGCGCCGCGCTCGAACCGCTGGCCGCCGAGTGGCTGGACCGGGGGACCACGCTCCCCCTCTTCACCGCCGCGCTCACCGCGAACCTGCCGCCGGACATCCACAGCCCGGCGGGCTTCACCCGGCGCCGTCTGATCGACAAGCTGCCACCCGAACGTCCGCAGGCCCCGCGTCCCCCGCAGCCGGTCCCCATCCCCGAGTGCACCGACTGCCGCACCCCCTGTCGCCCGCACGCCCTCCTCGGCGGCCTCTGCCGCGCCTGCCGCAGCACCCCCGGCGCCCCACCGGCCGCACCACCCCGCCCCGGCACCCTCTCCCCGGCCGCCGTCCACCGCCACGCCGCCCGCGCCAGGGGCGCACTCCGGCGGGACAGCGCCCCGCCCCTCCCCCTGCGAGCCCCTTGACGCCGAGCCCCGGCAGACCTCGCCGTCACAGGCAAGCAGGCCCGTGATCATGAATATTCACAGGCGGCAGCGTTAACCTATGCAAAATCCAAAGGTGAACTACGTAACATGCCTTGCATTCGAAGTCATCTGGTTTGCCCGCATGCTGAGATCCGTGCGATAGTCGAAGCAGCCCAACGGCGGGCGACACCGCACGCCGCCCTGGGTTGATGACTTCGGCGGGCCCGACCTGGCACTGCCGACGCCCATCGCGCGGCACGCACCCCCTTGGCCGGCGCGATGACTTGCAAGGGCCCCCGCCCGCCGGACCACGGCGAATCCGGGGGCCCTGCGCGTTTCCCCACAAAAAACGCCGACCGGCCGGACGCCTCAGCCCCGCTCGCGCACCTTCAGCTCGAACCAGACACCCTTGCCCCGCGGCAGCAGGTCGGCGCCCCAGCGGTCGGCGAGGTCGTCGACGACCCTCAGCCCCCGCCCGCGCTCGTTCACCGGCTGGGCCTCGGCGAGGATCATGCAGGGCAGCGCCCGGGAGGAGTCCCGGACCTCGATCCGGAGCCAGCCGGGCTTGCGGCTGACGTGCAGTCCGATGGTGCGGCCGGCCGCGTGCCGCACCGCGTTGGACACCAGCTCGCTGGTGAGCAGTTCCCCGGCCTCCAGGTGCTGGTGGAGCTCCCAGGACTCCAGGACCGAGAGCACCAGCCGACGGGCCACCGGGCCCGACTCCGGCCGGGAGGGCAGCCGTACCTCGTTGGGCGCGGACTGGTCGCACAGTCTGCTGGAATACATCTCCTCCAGCTCCGCGGAGGTGAGCCGCTCCAACGCCGAGAGCCCGCCGCCCTGGACGTCGATCCAGGACACTTCGGCGACCACGCCGGCCCCGGAAACCAATGACTGATCTGCTTCGCCCCAACCCGCCATGCGGACCATCATTGCGGAACGCAAGCAGCCGCGTACGGACAATGAGCAAACGATCTCTCCGCGTCGGCATATGCCGGATGCAAGAAGGGGTCCCCCCGGGCCGACTTCCGTCAATCCCGGGTTGACCCCTCCCCCACCTCAGCGGCGGTTTACCAGGCGCTCCACGGGACGTTCCAGCCGCTCAGCCCGTTCGACGGGTCGAGCGTCTCCTTCCTGATCGAGTTCTTCACGATCATCACGTCACCGATCAGCGAGCCGTCGTAGAACTTGCCCGCCGACGTGCCGGAGCCGCCGCCCTCGACGTCCTTGAGGCCCACGCAGCCGTGGCTGACGTTGTCCTCGCCGAAGGTCCTGCTGCTGCTCCAGTAGTTGCCGTGCACGTACGTGCCGGAGTCGGTGAGCCGCATCGAGTGCGGGACCTGGAGGTCGTACGGCGCGCCGGTCATGCCGGGCATGCTGCTGGACTGCATCCGCACCACGCCCTCCTTGGACATCACCACCATCGTGCCGTTCCAGGTGGGGTGTTCGGGTGCGCCGGCGCTGATGTCGATCTCGCTCGACTGGCCACCCTGTACGACCGTCATCTTGTGCGCAGCGGCGTCAACCGTCGAAATCTGGGACCGCCCGATCGTGAAGGGCTCGTCCCGGTCCGCGCCGTACACCCCGGGGGCGATCTCGACGCTCTTCAGCCGGTACTTGACGGTCACCTTGGTGTCCGGCGCCCAGTACTGCTCGGGGCGGAAGTCCAGCCGGCGGTCGCCGAACCAATGGCCCTTGACCACGGTGCCGTTGCTGGTCTCGAAGCTGATGCCGCGGGCGACCTCGTCCCGGTTCTTCACGTCCTTGCTGAAGTTCACCGAGACGATCATGCCGACGCCGTAGGTGGCGTTGTCGTCCACGTTGTCCGAGGCCTTGGCGAGCGCCGTCGGGGTCAGCGTGGTGAAGTCGCTGTCCGCCGTGGCGACCGCGCCGTCGGCGTCCGCGGCCATCGCGCTGACCCGGTAGGCGGTGCCCACCTCCAGGCCCGCCGTGGGCGTCCAGGAGGCGCCGTCGGCGGAGATCGTCCCGGGGACCTCCTTGCCGCTCTTGTCGCTCACCTTGACGGTGGTCAGCTTGCCCCCGGTCGCGCCGACCTTGAGCGCGTTCGGCGCCACGTCCACCGAGCCGGCCTTGGGCTCGATGCTCACCGCGGCCGTGGAGACCTTCGGCGTCTTGCTGCTGGGCGCCGCCTCCGTGGGCTTGGCGCTCGCCGCGCCGGCCGCCAGATCGGCCTTGGCCGCGCTCCCCCCGCCCCCGTTCCCCCCGTTTGCCCCGCTGCCCCCACCACAGGCGGCCGTCAGCGCCATCGCCCCGCCGACCAGACCGACGGCCACCACTCTGCGTATCGACCTCATCGTCGATTCCCTCCCTCAGAAGATCCGAGAAACTCCCCGTGGACCCGACGGACCCGACCGGTATACGCAACCGGCCACCGGAAAGGTTGCGCCATGCGCGGGGCTGCTCGCCCCGGAAACCGCGGCGGCCCGACCCCAACGAGTGAGGACCGGGCCGCACGACGGACGACAGACGCCGAAGGGGCCTACCAGGCGGCCCAGTCGACGTTCCAGCCGCCGAGCCCGTTGGAGGGCGCGACGGTCTTCTCCTTGGTGTTCACGACCTTGATCGGGTCACCGATCATCGAGTCGTTGAAGAACTTGCCGGCGACGGAGGAGTCGCTGCCGCCCTTCACGTCCTGCATCGACACGCAGCCGTGGCTGGCGTTGGTCTTGCCGAACGGGCTGGCCCAGTAGTTGCCGTGCACGAAGGTGCCGGAGGTGGTCAGCCGCATCGCGTGCGGCACGTCCTGGATGTCGTACTCGCCGCCGAGACCGACGGTCTGCGAGTTCATCCGGGTGACCTTCTCCTTGGACATGACCACCATCGTCCCGCCCCAGGACGGCGTGGCGTCCGCGCCGAGGGTGACCGGCAGGGTGGTGCTCTTGCCGTCCCGCTCGACGGTCATCTGGTGCGCCTTGGCGTCCGCGGTGGAGACCATCGACCGGCCGATGGTGAACGGCTCGTCCTTGTCCACGTCGCCGTAGATGCCGGGGGCGACCTCGACGTTCTTCAGCCGGTACTTGACGGTCACCTTGGTGCCCGGCGCCCAGTACGCCTCCGGACGGAAGTCCACCCGGCGGTCGCCGAACCAGTGGCCCTTCACCACGGTGCCGTTGCTGCTCTCGATGGAGATGCCCTTGACGACGGCGTCCTTGTTCTTGACGTCCTTGTTGAAGTTCACCGAGACGATCATGCCGACGCCGTAGGTGGCGCCGTCGCTGATGTTGTCGTTGGTGGAGATCTTCTTCTCCGGCGTCAGCGTGGTGAACGAGGTGGTGGACGCGGCCACCAGGCCCTCGCCGTCCTTCGCCTGGGCGTTCACCTTGTACGCCATGCCGACCGCGAGCGCGCCCGCGGGCTTCCAGCCGGAGCCGTCCGGGGTGATCGCGCCCTCGACCGGCTTGCCGTCCTTGTCGGTCACCTCGACCGTCGTCAGCTTGCCGTTCGAGACGGACACCTGCAGCCCGTTCGGCGGGACGTCCAGGGCACCGTCCTTCGGCTCCACGGCCAGCACCGCGGCCGAGGGCTTCGGCGTGGCCGACCCGCCCCCGTCCGCCGCGGCCGAGGCCGCGCTGCCGCCGCCCGAACCCCCCGTACCGCCCGAACCACTGCCCTTGTCGTCGCCACAGGCCGCGGTGAGCAGCAGTACCCCGCCCATGACCAGCGCCATCGCACTCTTCCGCCCGTAGCGGTTGGTGGTGCGTATCGCGGTGCCGGCCGTCTTCCCCGTCTTCACGGTTTCTCCCCTCCCGGTATTCACTCTCTTGACGCGTTGAGTGCCCCCGTGAGTTGCACCGGACGTGGATCTTTCCGGGCCGGGCTGCGGGCGCGCCGGAGCAGGATAGCTAAGCCGTCCGAGTGAAACCTGAGAGGAGTCGGTTGACGCGGGCGTGAAACCGTGGTGAAGACAGGACGTAACGGGCGAACGGGACTTACGGCAGCGCCGAAGCCGACGGAGGAGCCGCCGAAGCGGACGCGGTGGCCGCCGCCCCCCGGCCCAGCGCGCTCCCCGCCACCCACTGCTCCCACGGCACGTTCCAGCCGTTCAGCCCGTTCTGCGGCGGCACGAAGTCCCCGGACGAGGCCTTCACCTCCAGCACGTCCCCCTCCAGGGTGTGCTCGAACAGCCAGCCCGCCGGGGAGTCCTTGCTCGCCCCGCCCTTGGCGTCGGAGAGCCCGATGCAGCCGTGACTAGTGTTCGCCGAGCCGAACACCCCCGGGTCCGCCCAGTAGTTGCCGTGCACGAAGGTGCCGGAGGCGGTCAGCCGCATCGCGTGCGGGACGTCCTTGATGTCGTACTCGTCGCCCATGCCGACGGTCTGCGAGTTCATCCTGGTCACCTTGTACTTCTCCGACACCACCATCACCCCCCGGTAGGTGGAGTGGTCCCGGCTGCCGCCGGAGACCTTGAGCACCCGGACCACCTTGCCGCCCTGCCCCGCCCGGACGGTCAGGGTGTGGGCGTCCAGGTCGACGGTGGAGACCTGCGCCCGCCCGACGGTGAAGTGCAGCTCCCGGCTCTGGGTGCCGTACTCCCCCGGCGCGCCCTGCACGTCCTTCAGCCGCAGCGCCACCGTGACCCTCGTCCCGGCCGCCCAGTACGCCTGCGGGCGGAAGTCCAGCCGCTGCCCGTCGAACCAGTGCGCGGCCACCGGCACCGGCGGATCGGCGGTGACCTGCACCGCCTTCTCCACCGCCGCCCGGTCGGTGATCGGACGGCTGAACCGCAGCGAGACCGGCATCCCGACCCCGACCGTGGAACCGTCCTCCGGGGTGAAGAACGCCACGAAGGTGTGCGTCGGGGTGACGGTCGTGAACGCCGAGTGCTGCGCCGCCCGCTGCCCCTGGTCGTCCTCCGCCACGGAGTCCACCGTGAAGGCCGTCCCGAGCGGCAGCGGCCCGTCCGGCGCCCACTCGCCGCCGTCGGCCGCGATCGTGCCCGGCACCTCCGTGCCCTTCCCGTCCGCCAGCCGCACCGAGACCAGCCGCCCCTGCGCCACCGTCACCCGGACGGCCCCCTCGGGCCGCACGTCCTGAGCCCCGTCCACCGGCTGCACCGAGAGCACCGCCCGCGAGGGCGCCGCCGGGGCCGTACGCCCGCCCGGCCCCACCGCGTCCCCGTCCGGCACGCCCGGAGGCCCGCCGCACCCCGCCAGGACCGCCACGCAGCAGGCCACCGCCGCCACGCCCCGCGCCCACACCCGTCCACGGCGCCGCATCCCGGGGCCCTCCCACTGTTCAAGTCCGATGCCCGGAACAACGAGAACCCTCCCAACGAAGACACGCCGCCCCCGAAACCCCCGCTCCCGAAACCCCGGACCGCTTCCGGCCAACACATTCCGGGAAAGAGAAGGTGAATGGACCCAGAACACCCCGCCCAGGGAGGCCCCCGCCATGGCGTCAGAACAGCAGCTGAACCCCGGCAGCTGCCAACCCCTCGGCGCCCGCTACCACCTGGACCGCACGGGCCGGCGAGGCACCAACTTCGCCCTCTGGGCCCCCGCCGCCGAAGCCGTCGAACTGTGCCTGTTCGACGAGGACGGCCAGGAGACCCGCCACCACCTCACCGAACAGGACGTCCAGGTCTGGCACGGCTTCCTCCCCGGCGTGCGCCCCGGCACCCGCTACGGCTACCGCGTGCACGGCCGCTGGGACCCGTGGACCGGCGCCCGCTGGAACCCCGCCAAGCTGCTGCTCGACCCGTACGCCCGCGCCGTCGACGGCTGTTACACCTCCCACGACGCCGCCTGCGCGGCCGTCCGCAACTGGCCCGAGGCGGACGTCGCCGACACCGTCCGGGACAACCGCGACTCCGCGCCGTACGTGCCCAGGTCCGTGGTCGTCCACGACGAGGACGACTGGTCCGACGACCGCCGCCCGAAGACCCCGTGGGCCGAGACCGTCCTCTACGAGCTGCACGTGCGCGGCTTCACCATGCGCCACCCCGACGTCCCCCCGCCCCTGCGCGGCACCTACGCCGGCCTCGCCCACCCCGCCGCCCTCGCCCACCTCACCCGCCTCGGGGTGACGGCCGTCGAACTGCTGCCGGTGCACCAGTACGCCAGCGAGGACCACCTCCAGGCCCGCGGCCTGGTCAACTACTGGGGCTACAACACGATCGGCTACTTCGCCCCGCACGCCGGCTACTCCGCCTCCGGCTCCCGCGGCGGCCAGGTCGGCGAGTTCAAACGGATGGTCCGCGCCCTGCACGCCGCCGGGATCGAGGTGATCCTGGACGTGGTGTTCAACCACACCGCCGAGGGCGCCGAACTCGGCCCCTCGCTCAGCCTCCGCGGCATCGACAACGCCGCCTACTACCGCCTCCCGCCCAACCGCCCGCGCGGCTACGCCGACTACACCGGCTGCGGCAACACCCTGGACACCCGCCGCCCCCAGGTGATCCGGCTGGTCACCGACTCGCTGCGGTACTGGGTCACCGAGATGGGCGTGGACGGCTTCCGCTTCGACCTGGCCGCCGCCCTGGCCCGCGGCGGCACGAACGGCGGCGACGCCGTCGACACCGACCACCCCTTCCTCGCCGCCGTCGCCCAGGACCCGGTGCTGAACCGGGTGAAGCTGATCGCCGAACCCTGGGACGTCGGCCCCGGCGGCTACCAGGTCGGCGGCTTCCCCCCGCTGTGGGCCGAGTGGAACGACAAGTACCGCGACACCGTCCGGGACTTCTGGCGCGGCGCCCGCCCGGACGTCCGCGAACTCGGCTACCGCCTCTCCGGCTCCTCCGACCTCTACCAGCGGGCCGGCCGCCGCCCGTACGCCTCGGTCAACTACGTGACGGCGCACGACGGTTTCACCCTGCGCGACCTGGTCTCCTACGACCGCAAGCACAACGAGGCCAACGGCGAGGACAACCGGGACGGCACCGACGACAACCGCTCCTGGAACCACGGCGCCGAGGGCGAGACCACCGACGAGCAGGTCAACCGGCTGCGCCTGCGCCAACTGCGCAACCTGACGGCCACCCTGCTGCTCTCCGCCGGCGTCCCGATGCTCACCGCCGGGGACGAACTCGGCCGCACCCAGGGCGGCAACAACAACGCCTACTGCCAGGACAACGAGGTCGGCTGGCTGGACTGGTCCCTGCTGGAACAGCCCGGCTGGCAGGAGCTGTGCGCGCTCACCGCCCGGCTGGTCCGGCTGCGCCGGGACCACCCGGTGCTGCACCGGCGGGCGTTCTTCTCCGGCCGGGCCACCACCCCCGGCGGTCGGCCCGACCTCACCTGGTTCACCCCGCACGGCACGGAGATGACCGAGGCCGACTGGTTCGCGCCCACCGCCTGCCTCGGCATGCTGCTCTCCGGCTCCGCACTGCCCGAACGGGACGAGGCCGGGCGGCCGATCGGCGACGACGGCTTCCTGCTGCTGCTCAACGCGGGCCACGAACCCGTGGTGTTCACCCTGCCCGCGGCGGCGCCGGCCCCCGGCTGGGAGCCCCTCGTCGACACCGCCGCCGCACACCCCGACGAACCGGCCCCGGCCGGCACCGTCGTGCTGGGCGGGCGCTCGCTGCGGCTGCTGCGCGCGCCCGCCCCCGCCACGTAGCCGGGGCTCAGCTCCCGGCGTGCCCGAGCTCGACGTTCTCCAGCACGCCGATCGCGTCCGGCACCAGCACCGCCGCCGAGTAGTAGGTGCTCACCAGGTAGGAGGCGATCGCCTTCTCGTCGATGCCCATGAAGCGGACGTTCAGGCCCGGCTCCACCTCGTCCGGGATGCCGATCTGGGTCAGGCCGACCACGCCCTGGTTGTCCTCGCCGACGCGCATCGCGATGAACGCGCTGGTCTGCTGGTCGGACACCGGGATCTTGTTGCACGGGAAGATCGGCACCCCGCGCCAGGTCGGCCGCTGCTTGCCGAGGACGTCCACGGTGGACGGGTAGACGCCGGCCCGGTTGCACTCCCGCTCGAAGGCCGCGATCGCGCGCGGGTGGGCGAACAGGTAGTCGGTGTCGCGGCGCATGCTCAGCAGCTCGTCCAGGTCGTCCGGGGTGGGCGCCCCGGCGCGGGTCTGGATCCGCTGGTCGAAGTCGGTGTTGCCGAGCAGGCCGAACTCCGGGTTGTTGATGATCTCGTGCTCCTGCCGCTCCCGCAGGGCCTCGATGGTCAGCCGCAGCTGCTCCTCGGTCTGGTTCATCGGCTGGTTGTAGAGGTCCGCGACCCGGCTGTGCACCTTGAGCACGGTCTGCGCGACGCTCAGCTCGTACTCGCGCGGCCTCAACTCGTAGTCCACGAAGGCGCCGGGCAGCTCGTACTCGCCCTGCCGGCCGGCCGCGAGGTCGATCTCCGCCTCGCCGTGCTCGTTCTGCGCCTGCGCGGCGTCGGCCGCGAAGCCCAGCAGTTGCTCGCGCAGCGACTCGGAACGGCCGATCAGCTCCTGGAGCACCGGCCAGGACAGCGCCATCGCGACCCCGGAGGTGCTCGCCTTCACGGTGTACGGCCAGCTGCCGCCGCCCTCGGTGATCGCCTCGTCGCCGACGTGGTCGCCGTCGGCGAGCGTGCCGAGCACCGTCACCTCGCCGTACTTGCCGGTGCCGATCCGGTCCACCTTGCCGTGCGCGATCAGGAACACCTCCTCGATCGGCGCCCCCTCCTGCACCAGCACCTCGCCCTGCGCGAAGTCCCGCTGCACGAACCGGCGGGCCAGCTCGGCCAGCACCTCCTCGTCCTCGAAGCCGCGCAGCGCCGGGACCTCCGCCAGCGAGGGGGCGATCACCGTCACCGCGGCGCCGGTCTTGGCGAAGCTCACCCGGCCGCGCCCGGGCGCGTAGCTCAGCCGCCGGTTGACCCGGTAGGTCCCCGCGCTGACCTGCACCCACGGCAGCATCTTCAGCAGCCAGCGGGAGGTGATCTCCTGCATCTGCGGCTTCGACTTGGTCGTCGTCGCCAGGTTCCTCGCCGCGGTCGTGCTGAGGCTGAGCTGGGCCCGTACCTGCACGATTGCCGAGCCGGGGCCGGGGGTGGGCTCGGTTTCGACCGTCATCTGTGCACTCCTGTCACTCACGCACCACTGGACATCCGTACAGGACGTGTCATCGGCTCATCGGCAGGCGCCCGCAAGAGGCGCACGGCGCACTCCTACCTGCACGAATGGCAGCGCACGCCCCCTAATTCGCGCCCGCACCGCCCGTCCGAGTGGCCGGTTCTCGCCGGGCGCCACCGACAGGGGCGAAAAACCGGATGAGAAATGACGGCCCGTCTGCCTACCCTCACCGCGATGGCCGAGAACAGACAAGACCCCGAGAACCCGACCCCGGGAAGCCCCCAGAGCGACGGAACCGGCTCCGCCGGGCCCGGGCCGCGGCACTCCACGGTCCGCTCCCTGCTGCGCCTGTGGCCGTACGCGCGCGCCGTCCGCGGCCGGCTGGCCGTCTCGGTGACGGCCGCCACCCTCGGCATGCTCAGCACCCTCGCCGTCCCGGTGGTCCTCGGCCTGATCGTGGACGGCCCGCTCGCCGAGCACGACCTGGCCGGCCTCTGGCCGCTGGTCGGCCTGCTGCTGGTCCTCGGCACGGTCGAGTCCGCGCTGTTCTACACCCGCCGGGTGGTGCTGGCCCGCCCGCTGGCCGGGCTGGAGACGGCGATGCGCGGGGACCTCTTCGCCAAGCTCCAGCGGCTGCCGGTCTCCTTCCACGACCGCTGGGGCTCCGGCCAGCTGCTCTCCCGGGCCACCGCCGACATGTACACCATGCGGCTGTTCCTGGCCTTCCCGCTGGTCTTCCTGATCGTCAACTCGGTGATGTTCCTGGCCGGCACCGTGGTGATGTTCACCCAGGACTGGCGGCTCGCGCTGATCGCCCTGGTGCCCGTCGTCCCGCTGTTCGTGCTCACCCGGCGGTTCGAGTCCGGCTTCTCCGGCGCCGCCCGGCTCGCCCAGGACCAGAACGGGGACATCGCCACCCTGGTCGAGGAGTCCGTCCTCGGCATCCGCATCCTCAAGGCCTTCGGCCGGCACCGGTCGATGACCGAGCGCTTCCGCGCCCAGGCCCAGGAGCTGCGCCGCACCGAACTGCGCAAGGCGCACCTGCTCGCCAACCTCTGGGCCGTCATCGTCGGCCTGCCGGAGATCGCGCTCGCCGGCGCCCTCGCCGTCGGCGCCTACCTGGTGGCCCACGACGACCTGAGCGCCGGCACCCTGGTCGCCTTCCTCTCCACCGCGCTCGCGCTGCGCTGGCCGGTCGAGTCGCTCGGCTGGCTGCTCGCCTACGCCAACGAGGCCGCCACCGCCACCGACCGCTTCTTCGAGGTGCTGGACGAGCCGGACACCCCCGAGGCGGACGCCCCCGCCCCGGGCACCGCCGCCGCGCCCACCGCCCCGGACGGCATCCGCTTCACCGGCGTCCGCTTCCGCTACCCCGACGCCCCCGACGGCAGCCCCGACCTGCTGGCCGGCGTCGACCTGCACATCCGCAGCGGCGAGACGATGGCCCTGGTCGGCGCCACCGGCAGCGGCAAGACCACCCTCACCGCCCTGCTCCCCCGGCTGTACGAGGCCACCGCCGGCACCATCACGCTGGACGGCCGGGACATCCGCGAACTGCCCCGGCCGCGGCTGCGCGAACTCGTCTCGGTCGCCTTCGAGGAGCCCACCCTGTTCTCCGCCACCGTCCGGGAGAACGTCCTGATGGGCGCCCCGGGCGCCGGCGAGGAACAGCTGCGCACCGCCCTCGACACCGCCCAGGCCGGCTTCGTCGAGAAGCTCCCGAACGGCCCGGACACCGAGGTCGGCGAGCAGGGCCTGAGCCTGTCCGGCGGCCAGCGCCAGCGCCTCGCGCTGGCCCGCGCGGTGGTCGGCGACCCGGCCTTCCTGGTCCTGGACGACCCGCTCTCCGCCCTGGACGTGCACACCGAGGCCCTGGTCGAGCGGGCCCTGCGCGAGGTCCTCGGCACCACCACCGCCCTGGTCGTCGCCCACCGCCCCAGCACCGTGCTGCTCGCCGACCGGGTCGCGGTGCTGGCGGACGGCCGGATCACGGCCGTCGGCACCCACCAGGAACTGCTGCGCGACTGCGCGCACTACCGGGAACTGATGTCGGGCGAGGCCGCCCTGATACCCGACGGCCCCCTCGCACCGGAAGGAGCGCGCGCATGACCACCACCGCCGAACCCGTACGGGCCGAACCCGTCGCGCCGGCCGAGGAGGAGCTCCCCCCGCCGCCCGCCGACGAGGAGGACATCCCCGTCCCGCCGGGCGCGCCCCGGGCGCTGCTGCGCTCGCTGCTGCGCACCCACCGGGCCCGGATCACCGTCGCGATGGTGGTGATCCTGGTCCAGCAGGCCGCGCTCCAGTCCGGCCCGCTGCTGGTCGCGGTGGCGATGGACCGCGGCATCCCGGCGCTGCGCGAGCACGACTCCGGCCCGCTGGTCGCGGTGGTCGCGGCCTACCTGTTCTGCGCGCTGCTCAGCCCGGTGCTGCAGTGGGTCTTCATCAAGATCAGCGCCCGGGTCAACCAGGACATCGTGCTGGAGCTGCGCGGCCGGATCTTCCGGCACGCCCAGCGGCTCAGCCTGGACTTCCACGAGCGCTACACCTCGGGCCGGATCATCTCCCGCGCCACCAGCGACATCGACGCGCTGCGCGAGCTGCTCTCCGAGGGCCTCCAGGAGCTGCTGACGGTCCTGCTGTCGGTCTGCTACATCTCGGTGCTGCTGGTGGTGCTGGACTGGCGGCTCGGCCTGGTCTCGCTGGCGTCCTTCCTGCCGCTGGCCCTGATCGCCCACTCCTTCCGCCGCCGCTCGCGCCGGGTCTACCGGCGCTCGCGCACCTCGGCCGCCTCGCTGATCGTCCGCTTCACCGAGACCATGAACGGCATCCGCCCGGTGCAGGCCTTCCGCCGGGAGAAGGCCAACGACGCCGCCTTCGCCGTGGTCAACCGGCAGTCCGCCACCGCCACCGCGGACGGCCTGCTGGAGATCGCCCGCTACGTCGGCCTCTCCCGCCTCACCGCCAACCTGTGGTTCGCCGGCGTGGTGCTGCTCGGCGCCTACCTGGTCGTCGACGACGCGCTGGAGCTGGGCGTGCTCACCGCCTTCGCGCTCTACCTGCGCCGGCTCTTCGACCCGGTCGACCAGCTGGCGATGTTCCTGAACAGCTACCAGTCGGCCGCCGCCGCCCTGGAGAAGATCGCCGGCCTGCTCGCCCACGAGCCGACCGTCGCCGAGCCGGCCGAACCCGCCGAACTGCCGGAGGCCTCCGGCCAGGGCCGCGCGGTCGCCTTCGAGGGCACCCGCTTCGCCTACCGGACGGGCAAGGAGGTGCTGCCGGCCTTCGACCTGCTGATCCCCGCCGGGCAGACGGTCGCGGTGGTCGGCGCGACGGGCGCGGGCAAGTCCACGGTCGCCAAGCTGCTGGCCCGCTTCTACGACCCGACCGACGGCCGGATCCGGCTGGACGGCGTGGACCTGCGCGACCTGGCCACCCCCGAACTGCGGCGCGGCGTCGTGATGGTGACCCAGGAGTCCTTCCTGTTCTCCGGCACCGTCGCCGAGAACATCGCGGTCGGCCGCCCCGGCGCCACCCGGGAGGAGGTCGAGCAGGCCGCCCGGGACATCGGCGCGTACGAGTTCATCGCCGCCCTGCCGGACGGCTTCGACACCGACGTGCGCAAGCGCGGCGGCCGGATCTCGGCCGGCCAGCGCCAGCTGGTGGCCTTCGCCCGCGCGCTGCTGGCCGACCCGGCGGTGCTGATCCTGGACGAGGCGACCAGCTCGCTGGACGTCCCCGGGGAGCAGGCCGTGCAGCGGGCCATGCGCACCGTGCTGGCCGGCCGGACGGCCGTGATCATCGCCCACCGGCTCTCCACCGTGGAGATCGCCGACCGTGTCCTGGTGATGGACCAGGGCCGGATCGTGGAGGATGGCTCCCCACAGGAGCTGATCGACGGCTCCGGCCGTTTCGCCGCCCTCCACCGGGCCTGGCGGGACAGCCTGGTCTAGGGCCCCGGCCCGGACCCCACGAATGTGCCCGTCCGGGTGCGCCGTCACGCACCCGGCCGGGCATTCCCCACTTCCCGCACGGAAGTACGCGGGCGGCCGCCCACCCGGTTCACCACCAGTGGACGGCCGCCCGCGGCCTCAGCGCAGCAGCCCCGCGTC
>NZ_JBSFJC010000161.1:0-15932 GCF_053597855.1 Kitasatospora sp. NPDC001225 | reverse complement strand
GGCGCACGCGCCCGGCGGCCCGGCCGCGGGTCCGCGTCCACGCCCGGGCGCGCGGCGCGGGCACCGCTCCCCGGCCGAAGGTCAGGCCCTGGCGCGCGTACGCCGTGGTGGCGGCGATCGTGCTGTCCGTCGTCGCCGGGCTGCTGCTCTACCTCGACGAACGCTCCAGCCGCGGCCGCGTCCAGGTGGTCGGGACGGTGCCCGGCCCGGACTTCCTGGAGGTCGACGTGACGCTCCAGCGGGTGGACGCGGCGGCGCAGACGCTCACCGCGAAGGTCCTGGTCCACCCGCACGGCGCCCTGGAGCAGCCGGACAGCCTGCTGGTCCCGGCCCGGGACGTGGTGCTGGAGACCACCTCGCTGGAGCAGACCGTGCTCAGGTACCCGGCCGGGCAGCAGGTCGCCTCCAGCGCGGTGGCGTTCAGCCTCCTCGACGGCCGGGTCACCGACTACCCCTTCGACCACTACCACGCGCTGATCGGCTTCCAGGCCACCGCCGGCGGGCAGCCCGTCCCGGTGGTGATCGGCGTGGAGGAGGCCGACCCCTTCTTCGTCTTCAAGCAGGCCGAGCAGCAGAGCGAGGGCGGCGCCGTCGTGGTGACCGAGCGGATCAGCCGCTCGCGCAGCACCTTCATCCTGGCCTGGTTCATGATGGCCGCGATGTGGGCGCTGGCGCTGTCCGTGCTGGTGGCGGCCTGGCTGATCGTCCGCCAGCGGCGCGGCATCGTCTGGCCCGCCCTCGGCTGGATGGCGGCCACGCTGTTCGCCCTGGTCGGCATGCGCAACGCCGCGCCCGGCAGCCCGCCGATCGGTTCGCTGCTGGACTACGCGGCGTTCTTCTGGGCGGAGCTGCTGGTCGCGGTCGGCCTGACCATGGTCGTGGTGCGGGGCGCCCGGATCGAGGGCGGGCACCGGGAGTAGCGGGTGCCCGGGCGCACGTGTCCGGCGGCCCGGCCACCCGGCTCAGGGGTTCGGAGGTTCAGGGGTTCTGAGGCCCGGAGGCTCAGGGGTTCAGGCGTCGGGCACGACCACCGTCAGCGAGGTCTCCTGGAGCCGGAAGCCCAGCGACTCGTAGACCCGGCGGGCCGGGTTGCCCTCGGACACCACCAGCGTCACGTCCGCGAGCCCGCGCTCGGCGGCGTCCCCGACGGCGCGGCGCAGCAGGTCGGCGCCGAGGCCGCGGTAGCCGCGCTCCGGGTGGCGGAAGACGTCGCCGATCCAGGGCAGGCCGTCGCGGTCGGTGAGGATCAGCCCGGCGACCACGCGGTCCTCGGCGTCCACGGCGAGCAGGCTGGACGGCAGCACCGGGCCGATGACCTCGCCCTCCAGCAGCGGGGTGATCCGCTCGGCCACCACCCGGGCGTCCTCGCCCGGGTAGAAGTCGACGTGGTCGGGGGCGAAGGCGGCCCGCCAGGCCTCGTACAGCTCCTCGGGCGCGCGGTCGCAGGGCACCGCCCGCAGGCCCTCGCGCAGCGGCGTCCCGGCCCAGTCGGCGGGCGGGGGGTCGGCGCGCAGGTCGCGGCGGAAGGTGTGGGCGTGCCGCAGCACCCGCGCGCCGTGCGCCACCAGCTCCTGCCCGAGCCCGGGCGGGCCGGAGACCACCCAGCCGGGCAGCTCGGCCCGGACGAACGCGGCGGCGTCCACCGACTCGTCCAGGACCTCCAGCAGGTCGGCCCAGGGCCGGCCCTCCCGCTCGTCCAGCAGGTAGCGCAGCACCGGCTCGCCGTCGGTACCCCGCCTGACCACCCAGTCCTCGGCCATGGCCCACCCCACAATCGCGTGATCGTTCGTCGGCGGCCATGTTCACCGAGGCCCCGGCGTCCGGCAACCGGTTATTTCCGGCCACCACCGCGTCGGGCCGTCATCGTGCCAGGGGCCGTCACTGAGTCAGGCCACCACCGCGTCGGGCCGGCACCGCGTCAGGCAGCCACCGGGTCAGGCCACCACCGCCGCCCGGACGCAGAGCACGTCCGGCAGGTGGGAGACCAGCAGGGACCAGCTCTCGCCCTCGTCCCGGCTGCCGTACACGTCGCCGGTCCGGTTGCCGAAGTAGATCCCGGCCGGGTCGGCGTCGTCGGTGCGCAGGGCGTCGCGCAGCACGATGCCGTAGTGGTCCTCGCCGGGCAGGCCGTGGGCGAGCTGCTGCCAGCTGGTGCCGGCGTCGGTGGTGCGGAAGACCCGGCAGCGGCGGCCGGGCGGGATGCGGTCGTCCGAGCCGCCGAGCGGGAAGACGTAGGCGGTGTCGGCCCGGCGGGGGTGGGCGGCCACGGCGAAGCCGAACTCGGCGGGCAGGCCGTCCACGATCGAGCGCCAGCTCGCGCCCCAGTCGTCGCTGCGGTAGACGCCGCCGTGGTTCTGGAGGTAGAGCCGGTCCGGGTGGACCGGGTCCGGGGCGATCTTGTGCACGCACTGGCCGAACTCCGGGTACTGGCTCTCCTCCGGGAGGAACTCGGCGCGCAGGCCGGTGTTGGAGGGCTGCCAGCTGTCGCCGCCGTCCTTGCTGCGGTAGACGCCGCCGCTGGAGACGGCGACCAGCAGCCGCTGCGGGTCGCGCGGGTCGGTCAGGATCGTGTGCAGGCCCTGGCCGCCGTAGCCGGCGCCCCACTGCGGCCGCTGCGGGTGGTTCCAGAGCGCCTCGACCAGCGCGAAGGTCTCGCCGCCGTCGGTGGAGCGGAACAGCGCGGCGGGCTCGGTGCCCGCGTAGACGACGCCGGGGGCCTTCGCCCCGGCGGGCTGGAGCTGCCAGACCCGGGTGAGCGAGGCGCCGGTGGACTCCGGGAAGCGGATGGCCGGCCGCGGGGGCTCGTACCAGCTCGCGCCGAGGTCGTCGGAGCGCCAGATCGACGGCCCCCAGTGGCTGCTGTCGGCGCCGGCCAGCACTCTGGTCCGGCCGTCGCGGCGGTCGACGGAGACGGAGTAGATCGCGTTCATCGGGAAGTGCGGCCCGCTGAACTCCCACGTCAGCCGGTCGCGGCTGCGGCCGAGAAAGAGGCCCTTCTCGGTTCCGACGGCCAACAGCACCTCGGTCATGTCTCACACCACCTGGTCACGAGCAACGGCCCCCCGGGACGGCCCCCGAGTGCCAGTGTCCCGCCGTCCACCGGTGGTCACATCTCGCCGCGCCGACCGCCCGGGGGCCGTCCGTGCCGGGGGTGCCGCTACCCCCGGCAGTCCTCCAGCAGCCGCAGCCAGACCTCGCTGATCGTCGGGTACGAGGGCACCGCGTGCCAGAGCCGGTCGATCGGCACCTCGCCGACCACCGCGACGGTCGCCGAGTGCAGCAGCTCGGCGACCCCGGGGCCGACCAGGCAGGCGCCGACGATCACCTGCCGGTCCAGGTCGAAGACCACCCGGGCCCGGCCGCGGTAGCCGTCGGCGTACAGCGAGGCCCCGGCGACGGAGCCGATCTCGTGGTCGACGGTCCGTACCCGCAGTCCGGCGGCCTCGGCGGCGGCCCGGGTCAGGCCGACGGCGGCGACCTCGGGCTGGGTGAACACCACCTGGGGCGCGCCCGCGAGGTCGGCGGACGCGGAGTGCGCGCCCCAGCGCGAGGTGTCCAGCGGGCGCCCCTCGGCGCGGGCGGCGATCGCCGCGCCGCTGATCCGCGCCTGGTACTTGCCCTGGTGGGTGAGCAGCGCCCGATGGTTGACGTCCCCGACGGCGTAGAGCCACGCGCCGTCCACACCCTCCGCGCCGTCCACGCCGAGCACCGTGCAGCTGTCGTCCACCTCCAGCCAGCCGCCCGGCTTCAGGCCGACCTGCTCCAGCCCGATGTCGGCGGTGCGCGGGGCCCGGCCGGTCGCGTACAGCACCTCGTCGACGGTCAGCGTCCCGTCCCCGCCCTTTCCGTCCCCGCCCTGGCCGTCCCGGGCGGCGAGGGTGAGGGTCACCGGCCCGGAGCCGTCCGCCCGCTCCAGCGCGGTGACCTCGGTGCCGAAGCGGAGGTCCACCCCGGCCGCCCGCAGGCCCTCCGCGACCAGCTCGCCCGCGAACGGCTCCATCCGCGGCAGCAGCCCGTCACCGCGGACCAGCAGCACCACCTCGGAGCCGAGCGCCCGCCAGGCGGCGGCCATCTCCACCCCGACCACCCCGCCGCCGACCACCGCCAGCCGCCCGGGGACGGTCTGCGAGCCGGTCGCCTCCCGGTTGGTCCACGGGTGGGCCTCGGCGAGCCCCGGCACGTGCGCGGGCAGCACCGGGCGGCTGCCGGTGCACACCGCGACGGCGTGCCGGGCGGTGAGCACCCGCTCGCTGCCGTCCTCGGCCTCCACCGTCACCGTCCGCACCCCGGCCAGCCGGCCGTGGCCGCGCACCAGCTCGATGCCGGTGTCCCGCAGCCACTCCACCTGGCCGTCGTCCTTCCAGTCGGAGGTGAAGGAGTTCCGCCGGGCCAGCATCGCGGCCGGGTCCAGCCGCCGGTCGCCGACCGCCTCCCGGGAGCCGGCCACCGCGCGGGCGTCGGCCAGCGCGGCCACCGGCCGCAGCAGCGCCTTGCTCGGCATGCAGGCCCAGTACGAGCACTCGCCGCCGACCAGCTCGGCCTCCACGATCACGGTGCGCAGCCCGGCGGCGACCGTCCGGTCGGCCACGTTCTCGCCGGTCGGGCCGGCCCCCAGGACGATGACGTCGTACTCCTCGGCGGTGCTGGTCATGCCCTGTCCTCCGTCGTCTCGATGGCCGCCCCGGCCCGCCGGGCGGGGGCGGCGGGCGTGCGCCCACGGGTGTCGAGCGGCCGGTCGCGCCCGACCCCGGGCCCGCCGCTGCCGCCTGCGGTTCCGTACCCGAGCGTGACCCGGACCGCCCACCGCGGCCACTTCTCGCGCCGGTCGCGCGAGCGCGGGACGCGTGGGGCGAGAAGGGAGCGCGGGGTGAGCGGGGCGCGGGAGCCGAGCGGGGCACGCCGCGGGCCGGCCGGCCCCGGACCGCCGTCCGGCCGGAACTCCGGCACGGCGTCCGGCGGTTCGGTCCGGCTGGGCTGCTCGCGCACGGGTGCTCGCTCCTCGCTCGGGTACGGCGTGGGCCCCATCCTGCCGGTCCGGGCGCGGTTGCGCGACGGACGGACACGCCGAGGGCGCCGTGGGACGCACCACCGGGCACGGACGGGACAGGGCGAGGAGACGGACCGGCGGCCGGACGGGCGGGTTCAGAGCGCGGCGAGCTCCGCCAGCAAAGCCGCCGTGTCGGCCGGGCGGGAGAGCATCGGCCAGTGCCCGGTGGGCAGTTCGCGCAGCTCCCAGTTCGGCCCGGACATCCCGGCGAAGTACGGGTGCCCGGCGGCGATCAGCTCGCGCACCTGGGAGAGCGGGAAGGAGCAGGAGACCAGCGCCTGGGGCAGCGCGGCCCCGGCACCGGTCAGCCGCAGCCGGTCCCGGAACGCCCCGGCCGGGTGCGGGGTGGCGCGGGAGCGGATGGACGCGAGGGCGGCCTCGTCCAGCCCCGCCGTGCTCGTGCCCTGCTCGCCCAGGTACTCCCAGGACGGCAGCGGGAGGCGGCCGTCGACCACCGAGGCCTCGGCCGTCTTCTGGTAGTCGGGCTGCCAGAGGTCGTACACCGACGAGCCGTCGATCAGCGGGCCGCTGTCCAGGTAGACCACCCGGCGGATCCGCTCCGGCATCCGGTCCGCGAGCCCGCCCACCGGGGCACAGGCGCCGCTGTGGGCGACCACGACGACATCCGACAGGTCCTCCCGGACCAGCAGCCCGGCGAGGTCGGCGATGTGGTCCTCCAGCCCGAACTCGCCCTCCTCGCCCGCGCGTTCGCCCACTCCGGGCAGACTGACGGCATACACCCGGTGCCCGGCCGCGCGCAGCGGCGCGGCCACCTCGTCCCAGGCCCAGGCGCCGATCCAGAATCCGGGGACCAGTACGAACGTGCTCATGGCGGATCGCTCCTTCGTCGGTGGGAAGTCCGGGGAGGCCGCGACGAGCCGTGGACGTCTCGACGGGCGGCCCGCGAGGGGCTCCGTCGAGGCGGGGCCTCCTCCACCGCCGACTCTAGGATCGGATCCGGACAGAAGTCGCCCGGATTTCCGCCGAGGAAAGGAGTACGCACGATGGAACACCCGGTCAGCCGTGTCCTCGCCCTGCTGGAACTGCTCCAGGACCGCCCCGGCCTGACCGGCGCCGACCTGGCCGCCCGGCTCGACGTGGACGAGCGCACCGTCCGCCGCTACGTCGCCCGGCTGACCGAACTCGGCATCCCCGTCGAGGCCGACCGCGGCCGCTACGGGGGCTACCGCCTGCGGCCCGGCTACCGGCTGCCGCCGCTGATGCTCACCCCGGACGAGGCCGCCTCCGTCGTGCTCGGCCTGCTGGCCGGCCGCAGCTCCGGCCTGTCGGTGGGGGAGGAGGCCACCGGGACGGCCCTCGCCAAGATCCAGCGGGTACTGCCGCAGCCGCTGCGCGAGCGCGTGGCGGCCGTCGAACAGACCCTCGGACTGACCGCCACACCCGCCACCGGCCCCGGCCCGGCCGCCGCCGCGCTGTTCACCCTGGCCGAGGCGGCCCGCCGCCGTCGCCGGGTGCGGCTCGCCTACCGGGACCGGGAGGACCGGCCCAGCGAACGCGACTTCGACCCGTACGGGCTGGTCTTCCACTCCGGGCGCTGGTACACCACCGGGCTCGACCACCGCAGCGGCGAGCCGCGCACCTTCCGGCTGGACCGGATCACCCGGGTCGAACAGGGTGAGGCCGGCTTCGAGCCGCCGGAGGACTACGACCCGGTCCAGCGGGTGGTGGAGTCGCTGGCCGGCGCGCCCTGGCGGCACCGGGTGGAGGTCGAGCTGCGGACCACCCTCGCCGAGGCCCGCCGCCGACTGCCGCCCGCCGTCGGCACGCTCACCGAACTCGCCGAGGGCCGGGTGCTGCTACGGGCCCGGGCGCAGAACCTGGACGGCGTCGCGGTGCTGCTGGCCGGCCTCGGGTGGCCGTTCACCGTCCGGGAACCCGCCGCGCTGCGCGCCGAGGTGCGGGCGCTCGCGGACCGGCTCGCCGCCTGGGGCGCCGAGCCGTCGTGACGGCGGGTGCGGCGGCGGACGGCCCCGGGGAGCGGGGAGCGGGCATGCCGAGGGCCCGGGGAGCTTCGACTCCCCGGGCCTTGGGGCCTGTCTTCGGACGTCCGGATCAGGCCTGGCCGCCGGCCGCCCGCTCCTCGGCGACCTTGCGCTTCACCTCGGTCATGTCCAGCTCGCGGGCCTGGCCGATCAGGTCCTCGAACACCGCCTCCGGCAGCGCACCGGGCTGCGAGAAGACCAGCACGCCCTCACGGATGATCGCCAGCGTCGGGATCGACTGGATGTCGAACGCGGCCGCCAGCTCCTGCTGCGCCTCGGTGTCCACCTTGGCGAAGACCAGGTCCGAGTGGCGCTCGGCGGCCTTCTCGTACACCGGGGCGAACTGGCGGCACGGCCCGCACCACCCGGCCCAGAAGTCGATGAAGACGAAGTCCTTGCCCTCCGGGCCCGGGACGATCTCGTCGAAGTTCTCCTTGGTCAGCTCGACCGTGTTGCTCATCTCGTGATTCCTTCCCTTCCGGACGTGGCGGTTCAGGCCATGTGCCCGCCACAACCGTCCCGGTCGGCGGGGTATTCCGGCGGCGTTCCGGCGGTTGCCGGAGCCAGGGAGTGAGCAGCCGGCGGCCGCCGCCCGTACGGAAGGGTGTCCGGTCCGTTCCGACCCCTTCCCCCCGAGGGAGGCACCCCATGCGCAGCACACTCCGCACCCGGCGGACGCTCGCGCTGACCGCGTCCGGCATCGCGGCGGCCGCCCTGATCGCCGGCTGCGGATCGTCCGGCGGCTCCTCCGGTCCGTCGAGCAGCCCGAGCAGTCCGGGCACCCCGGCGGCCGTCACCCTGCAGACCGCCCAGGACCCGAAGCTGGGCACGATCGTCACCGACAGCGCGGGCTTCACGCTCTACCGCTTCGACCAGGACCGGAACAGCCCGCCGGAGTCCTACTGCAACGGCAGCTGCGCCGTCATCTGGCCGCCCGAGCACGCCGACGGCAACGGCAACGTCACGGTGAAGGGCATCGACAGCAAGCTGGTCGGCACCGTCACCCGCGACGACGGCACCAAGCAGGTCACCCTGAACGGCTGGCCGGCCTACCGCTACTCGCCGGACACCAAGCCCGGCGACACCAAGGGCCAGGGCGTGGCCGGCACCTGGTTCGCGCTGACCCCGACCGGCGGCAGGGCGGGCGCCGCGAACTCCGGCCCGATGAACCCGACGCCCGGCACCCCGGCACCGGGCAACCCGATGCCCAGCACCCCGGGTTACTGACCGGTTCCGATGACCGGTTCCGATGACCGGCTCCGACCGCCCTCGCCCAGGAGGCCCGGGTGCGCAACGATGAAGTGGTGACCGAGGAGCACCCCGTCGGCCGCACCGGCGGCCACGACACGGGGGCGCCGGACGAGGACCTGATGCGCGCCCTGTACCGGGAGCATGCCGGTCCGCTGTTCGGGTTCGTGCTCCACCTGGTCGCCGGGGACCGGCAGCGGGCCGAGGACGTCGTGCAGGAGACCCTGCTCCGCGCCTGGCGCAACATCCACCGGCTCGACCCGGAGGCCGGCTCGCTCCGGCCCTGGCTGGTCACCGTCGCGCGGCGGATCGTGATCGACGGCCACCGCAGCGCCATGGCCCGGCCGCGCGAGGTGGACGCCTCGGCACTGGAGCAGCTGCCCGCCGAGGACGAGATCGACCGGGCGCTGCGGATGATGACCGTCGCGGACGCGCTCGGCGACCTCTCGCCCGTGCACCGGGAGATCATCGTCGAGACCTACCTGAAGGGTCGTACGGCCAACGAGGCGGCCGCCGAACTCGGCATCCCGGCCGGGACGGTGCGCTCGCGGGTGTTCTACGCGCTGCGCTCGCTCAGGCTCGTGCTGGAGGAACGGGGAGTGACATCGTGACCAGGCACCCCGACCGCGACCCCGTCCCCGACCCCGATCGGGCGCCCGGTGGCCCGGTGCACGCCGACGCCGGCGCGTACGTCCTCGGCCTGCTGGAACCCGCCGAGCGCGCCGCCTTCGAGCAACACCTCGCCGGCTGCCCGCAGTGCGCCGAGCAGGTGACCCAACTCGGCTCGGTGGAGCCGTTGTTGGCCGAGTACGCGGCCACCGCGCGGGCGGCCGGAACGGACCCGGCCGGTCCCGCCCCGCAGCCGGACCCCCGACTGCTGGACCGGCTGGTCGCCGAGGTCGGTGCCACCCGGCGGCGGGGCCGGGTGCGGCGGCTGGTGCTGGCCCTGGCCGCCACCGCGATGGTGGCGGCCGGCCCCGCCGTCACCGCCGCGGTGCTCCCCGCCGACAACACCCCCGCCGTGGTCGCGGTGGCCGAACAGTTCAGCGCCACCGACCCGGGCACCGGCGCGCACGCGACCGTCGGCCTGGACGGCACCACCTGGGGCACCCAGGTCAGCCTGCAACTCTCCGGCGTCCAGGGCCCGTTGACCTGCAGCCTGGTCGCCGTCTCGCACACCGGCGAGCAGCAGACGGTCACCACCTGGTCCGTCCCGGCCGGCGGCTACGGTAACGGCGGCGGGGGAGGCGACGGCACCGTGCGCACCACCGGCGGCGCGGCCTTCCGACTGGCGGACATCGACCACTTCGAAGTCCGCGTCCAGGACGGCGGCGCGCTACTGGTCGCGATCCCCGTACACCACCCCTGACCCCCAGTGGATCGTGTACGACTCCAAGCGCTCCACCCGGGCCTCGCCCCGGACACCCGGCCAGTACGGGCTCGGCTCGCCGCCGCCGGTCATGTGCTCCCGACCCCAGATCCGGCTCCAGCCGGTCCGCAGCGCCGGCTCGAAGCTGTGCCACCGCCCGCAACCGCAGGGTGTCAGCACCCGCGCGCAGCAGCGGCACAGCTCGGCCCGGCCGTGGCCGTGACCGTCGCCGCGGTCGTCGCCGGGGCCGGTCGGGAGCGGCACCGGCGGGCCCTGCTCCCCACAGGCCGGGCACCCGGGCAGCACGGCACCGTCCAGCAGCGCGTTCTGCCGCCGGACATAGTCGGGCAGCCGCAACGGCGGGTGCAGGAACGGGTCGTGCTCCCAGGCCGCGTTCGGCGACCCCCACCAGCGCGCGTGCCACCAGGCCGTCTCCGGAGGCAGCCGCCGCCCGGCCCGCTTCTGCGCCCGGCGCTGCTCCGCGTACTCCTCGGCCCTGGCCCGCCACAGCTCGCGCGCCTCGTGCAACTCGTCCACCGCGCGGACCAGGGCGTCCGGGTCGGCCTCCAGGAAGCGCGGAATCCGGGCGCTGACGGTGAGGTGGTGGTACGTCGCCCGCAGGCCGTACGGGGCGAAGCGGGTCAGGCAGGTGCGCAGCGCGCTGTGCCGCCGGTACGGCGGGAGCGAGGCGTCGTGCACCCGGGCCCGGTGGGTGTGGAAGCTGGTCATGACGGCGGCTTCAGGTCCAGGTCCGGGTCCAGGTCCAGGGCTCGGGCGAGCGCGGCGGTGACGGCGGCGGCGTGCCCGGGCAGCTGCCGCTCGGCCCAGCCCGCCGCGAGCGCGAGGAAGTCGCGCAGGTCCCGCTCGACTCCGGCGAGCAGCCGGCGCAGTTCGTCCACCGGCAACTCGACCACCGGGCCCTCGTCGCCCTCGGCGTCCTGGGTCAGCCGGACCACCCGGCCGACGCACTCGGCCCGGGCGTCGGGGTCGTGGCCGAACCAGGCGGTGCCGGACCCGTCCGTGACGTCCAGCCACTCGCGCCAGTCCTCCAGCCCGTTGCAGCAGCCCGGCCTGAAGACGGCGCCGGTGGCGGAGTCGGTCACCACCAGCCCGCCGGGGGCGTACGGGTGCGGCTCGGTCAACAGCGCGTGCAGGAACGCGCCCAACGGGTCCGCCGGCCGGGGACCGCGCCCCTCGGCGTGCCCGGGGTCGGGCTCGACGTCATTGCAGTCCGCCAGCCGCCACACCGCCGTGCCCACCTCGTCCGACGTCAACCGCCCGTCCAGCGCGAGATCCCCGTACGGCCCGAGCTCGGCCGTCGGCCAGAGCGTGAAGCCGTCGGAGGCGAAGATCTCCAGGACCGGTCGCATCGACATCATCCGCCGATCATCCCGAACACACCCCCGCCCCGACCAGCCGTTTTACGTCCCGCCCCCAATCGACCTCCGCTGCCCGGCGGCCGTCGTTGAGCCGGCCTTCACTATGGCTCGGGTGGCCCTGTCATCCAGCCGATGCCCGCCGCCGTCGCTCGGCCGGCCTGTGCCGCGATGTGGGCCAGTGCGGGCCGGCTGTGTCAGGCAGAACTCCTCCCGACCGGTCTCCACCGCCCGACCAGTCCTTGGTGTTGGGCGGTTGTGCTCGACCGGCTCGCTATCCGACCGGCCCCCGCAAGGTACTTGAGTGGTCCTGCCGCTCAGCCGGAGCCCTCCGCCGTCGCCCCGGTGGTCGGTGCCGCGACGGGGACGAGTTCGGGCCGCAGCGGCGGGCGGCCATGGGTTGGTGAATGAGTGGGCCAGGTGGACCGGTTGATTGATGGTGGTGGCGGTGAGATGCCCCTCCAGGCGGTCTGCGCCGCGCTGCGGGCCAGTGAGGGCCCGCGGATTCGGGTAGAGCGCCAGCCAACCAGCCTTTGCCGTCGGGTGGTTGTGTTCGACCTGATCGCCATCCGACCGGCGTCCGCGAGGCGCTCGGGTGGCCTTGCCGACCAGTTGGAGTTCCCTGCCATCGCCTGGGCGCTCTGCGCCGCGATGTGGGTGAGTGTGGGCTGGCTGTGTCGGGCGGAGCGCTGCCCCAACCGGCCTCCGCTGCCCGGCGGCAGTCGTCCAGCCGGCCTTCACCATGGCTCGGGTGGCCCTGCCATCCAGCCGATGCCCGCCTCCACCGCCCGACCAGCCTTTGCTGTTGGGCGGTTGTGCTCGAACGGCTCGCCATCCGACTGGCCTCCGGGAGGCGTTCGGGTGGCTCTGCTGCCCAGCCGGATCCCTCCGCCGTCGCCCCGGTGGTCGGTGCCGCACCGCGGGCCGGTACGAGCCCACATCGTCGGGCGGCTATGGGTTGGACGCGCGGGGGCTGTGGATTGGTGAATGGGTGGGCCAGGCGGACCGGTTGATTGATGGTGGTGGCGGTGAGATGCCCCTCCAGGCGGTCTGCGCCGCGATGCGGGCCAGTGAGGGCCCGCAGGGTCGGGCGGAGTGCCGCTCAATCAGCACGCCACCTGATCGGCTTTTGCCATCCGACCGGCCAGGGGGCTCAGCCAGCCAGCCCGCCGACGCCTGCCGCCGTCGTTTGGACGGCGCGTGTCGGGATGTGGGCCAGTTGCGGGCCTTCGGTTTCGGGCAGAGCTTCTCCCGACTGGCCTTTGCCGTCGGGTGGTTGCCGCTCGACCGGGTCGCCGTCCGGCTGGCCTTCGCGAGGCGCTCGGGTGGCCACTCCGCCATCGCCTGGGCGGTCTGCGCCGCGGTGTGGGTGAGTGTGGGCCCGAAGTGTTAGGCGGGCTGGTTGATGACGGTGGTGGCGAGCGGGGGTGTGCCGGGGGATCGGGGGGTTGATGGCGGTGGGGCGCTGGTCAGGTGGCCTGGGTGGCGATGCGGGTGAGGACGCGTCCGCAGTGGTGGGCGAAGGCGCGTTGGGAGAGGGGGAGGAGTGGGCCGGCGAGGCGGGCGTACCAGGCGACGGGGCGGCTGAAGGCGGTGACGGAGAAGCGGACTTCGCCGTCGGGGGTGAGTGCGACCAGGAAGGTTTCCTCGCCCTGGGCCAGGTGGCCGGTCCTGGTGCCGTAGGTGAAGCCGTACCGGATCGGGCCGTCGACCATGGCCAGGACCCGGTTGGGGGCGCCGGCCCGCAGGGGGCCGAGGCCGATGGCGCAGTGCACGGCGACGCCGGGGGCGGCGCGGTCGGCCGTCGCGTCGATGCGGACGCCCGCGAGCCGGTGCATCCGCCAGTCGAGCAGGGCGGCGCCGGCGGCTTCCAGGGCGGGGCGGCCGTGGCCGATGAGGGCGCTGTGCCGCAGGTGGTTGTAGCCGGCGGGGAGGTGGCCGGTGCGGCTGGCGCCCTGTTCGGGGTAGCTGTAGTCGTTCATCGGGGGGTCTCCGTCGTGTCGGTCCGGGTGGCGTCGGTCCGGTCCGCGGTGATCCGGCGCCAGGCGAGCAGCGCGCAGAGGGCGAAGCCGAGCGCGTTGCCGACGCCGTGGGTGGCGGCCATCCAGGTCAGGGTGGGGTGGGGGAGTCCGGCGGCCCGGCCGAGTGCCCACCACAGGGCGAGCAGCATGGTGAGCGCGAGGACGGCCGAGGAGGCGGCGAGCAGGCGGGCGGTGGTCCGGTCGCCGCTGCGGGGGCGCAGGTCGCGCCAGGTGACCAGGCCGACCAGCCACATTCCGGTGGTCAGGACGGCGGCTCCGGCGAACTGCCACCAGTTGCCGAGGAAGTAGCCGGCCAGCACCAGCAGGGTGCCCGCCGGGACGCTGAGGGCCGCGCAGCGGGCCGGGGCGGAGCCCGGGCGGGCGGCGCGGCAGACCAGTCCGGCGACCAGGGCGGCGGTGAACCCGGCGTAGTGGAAGTGCGGGACGGTGAGCGCCAGGATGTGCGGTTCGAAGCCGAACAGCGGGTAGCCGGAGCGTTCGGCGACCAGGGCGACCCCGGCGACCGAGGGTGCGGCGAGCGCGGTGAGCACCGCGACCTCGGCGGGTGCGAGCGAGCGGGTGCGGGCCAGCCGCAGGGGGGCGTGCAGGGCGACGGCCAGGGTGCCGAGCGCGTAGAGCAGGGCGCAGCCGGTGGCGAGGCCGCCGCCGCGGGGCAGCCAGAGCGAGAGCGCGCCGGGGACGGCGGCGAGCGGCCAGAGCCGGCGGATCCGGGCGAGGCCGGGCTCGTCGACCAGGGCGAGGCCGAGCGGGACGACGGCTCCCATGCCGAGCAGGACCAGCAGGTCGACCAGTTCCGTGGTGCCCGGGCCCATCGCGGACACGGCCGTCGTGAGCGAAGCCATCGTGGACACACCCCCTTGAACGCGTTCAAATAGCTTGCGCCGCCGACTCTACGCGGCCGAGTTGAACGTGTTCAACTCGGCGCCGATGGCGCCCCCGGTGCCGCTCCGGCCGGCTGGCCTGGTGTTCACGGTGGGTGCGGCGCACTCTGGAGGGGTAACCGATGGAGGTGATCCGCCATGCAGACTCTGGTCGGTTGGCACATCGAGATGGAGTTCCGCGAAGAGGGGGCACGGACCAGCGCCGCCGCACTGCTGCGGCTGCGCGACGGGAGCGAACTGCGCGCCCACGGCTACAGCAGCCGCCACCCCTCCGACCCGGAACAGCTGAGGGTCGGCGAGGAGATCGCGGGGGCCCGTGCGCTCAACGAGCTCGCCTCGCAGCTGCTCACCAAGGCCCACGCCGAGATCCAGGAGGTCAGTCCGGTCCCGACCCATCCGCTGTCGTGACCTCCCGCCCGCTGCCAGCAGTCGCGTCGAGGTGCCGGAAAGCGGCGAGTGCCGGGGCAGGCCTTCTCAAGGCCCCGGCACTCGACGGAGGTTGACGACCGGACACGACGGCCCGTCAGTTGACGCAGTAGGTGGCCGGCGGGAGCCACTCCGGCCCGACCAGCCGCCGTTCCAGTTCGTTCAGCGTGATCCGGATGCCGACCGTCCCGGCCAGCCCCACCCGGAACCGGCTGCGGGCGAGCGCGATCAGTGCCGTCAGGCCGTACTTGTTGATCAGCGAGGTGCGGTAGCGGGCGGTGTCGTCGGCGTCGCAGAGCCGGGCCCGGGCCGGGATCCGGCGGCCGGTGGGGCGCCCGTGGGCGTCGCAGGGGCCGATCAGCACCCGGGGGTGGCGGCGGATCCGTTCGGCCTCGCCGGAGTGGGCCGGGGTCCAGACCCCGAGGGCCGTGCCGTCCTGCACCACCCAGAGCTGTGACTCCAGCCGGCTGCCGTCCTCGCCGAAGGTGGTGAGCAGGAGGTACCTGCTGTCGGCGATCCGGTCGGTCGGGTCGACCTGGTCGGTCCGGTCGCTTCGGTCGGTTCGGTCGTGCACCTGTCCTCCCTGTGCCATCGGGGGGTGCGGGTCAGTGCCCGTGGCCCTCGGTGATCTCGTGGAACTCCTCGGCGGTGGGCTTGGGGATCCGGCCGCCCTCGCCGTGGAACCCGCGGGAGAGCCGGGTCCGGGTGCGGGTGAGCACCCCCGCCGGGCGGGCCACTCCATTCTCGTCCACCGGGGCGGGCAGTTCGAGGGGGCGGGGCTGTTCGTGCGCCGTGAGCCGGTGCAGTTCCCGCGGCGTGAGCCGGGCGTGCACTTCGGTGAACTCGCCGTGCGGCAGGCGCTTGATGACACCCGTCTCGCGGCCGTGCAGCACCTTCTCCCTGTCGCGGCGCTGGAGGCCGAGGCACCAGCGCTTGGTGAGGACGAAGACGGCGACCGGGACGGCGAAGAAGCCGACGCGGGCGGCGTACGTGATGGAGTTGAGCGACAGGTGCAGGTGGGTGGCGATCAGGTCGTTGCCGCCGGCCGCCAGGGCCACCAGGTAGAGGCTGATCCAGGCGGCGCCGAGCGCGGTGCGGACGGGCGCGTTGCGCGGCCGGTCGAGCAGGTGGTGCTCCCGCTTGTCGTCGGTCACCCAGTTCTCGATGAACGGATAGACCGCGATGGCGCCCAGGACGAGCGGGAACAGCGCGAACGGGATGAGCACCCCGAGGTTGAGGGTGTGCCCCCACAGCCCGATCTCCCAGCCGGGCATGATCCGGATCAGGCCCTCGGCGAAGCCCATGTACCAGTCGGGCTGGGCGTCGGTGGAGACCTGGTCGGGACGGTACGGTCCGTACGCCCAGATCGGGTTGACGGTCGCGATCGCGGCGGCCAGCGCGACGATGCCGAAGACGAGGAAGAAGAACCCGCCGGCCTTGGCCAGGTAGACCGGCATCAGCGGCATGCCGACGACGTTCTTCTCGGTCCTGCCGGGGCCCGCCCACTGGGTGTGCTTGTGGTAGAAGACCAGGATCAGGT
>NZ_JBSFJC010000160.1:0-16637 GCF_053597855.1 Kitasatospora sp. NPDC001225 | reverse complement strand
GGGGCCGGCGGTCGTCGTGCGCGGGCCGGGTCAGGCCGGGTGCGAGGACTCCAGGTGGGCGAAGACCACCACGTTGTCCAGGTAGTCCCGCCGCTTCTTGTCGTACGCGCCGCCGCAGGTGATCAGCCGGAGCTGGGCGTCGGGGGTCCTGCCGTAGACCCTGGCGTCGGGGAAGGAGTTCTTGGCGAAGGTCTCCACCGAGTCCACCGAGAACACCGCGACCGTCCCGTCCGCGCGGCTCACCTCGACCTTGTTGCCCGGCAGCAGGAAGCTCAGCAGCAGGAACACCGCCGGGCCCTTGGTGGTGTCCACGTGCCCGGCCAGCACCGCGCTGCCGCGCTCGCCCGGGGTGACGCCGTCCCGGTACCAGCCGACCAGGTTCTTGTCGTCCGGCGGCGGCGCGTCGAGCTGGCCCGCGGGGTTGAGGGCCAGCTCGGTGAACGGCGCGTCGACGGCGATCTGCGGGATCCGCAGCCGGGTCGGCTTGGCGCGTTGGAGCGCCGGCGTCCCCGGGGCGGCGGTCGGGGCCGCCGGGTCCGGGGCGCCGGCGCCCGCCGGCCCGGGGACGGCCGGCGCGGCGGCCGCCGGGGGAGCGGGCCTGCCGTCCTCCGCGCCCGCGTCCGACCGGGTGTCCACCGAGTTGTAGATCAGCAGCAGCCCGACCGCTGCCGTGCTCATCCCCGCGCGCAGCAGTCGGGGCATTCCAGAGGCGGGACCGCCCGTCATTCCTCTCCTCCGCTCAACCGGTTCCGCGACGGCCCGCCGCCCCCGGTGCGCCCGCCCCGTGCGGGCGGGCGCCCGGAGGCGGCGGAAGCAGGGTGCCCGGCGTCAGGCGACCGCGCCGGAGGCACGGCGGCCGCGGCGCAGGGCGTACGCGCCCGCCCCGAGGCCGCCGAGCAGCAGCACCGCGCCGGAGGTGAGCCCGCCACCGGACAGCGCCAGGCCGCCGCCACCGGTGTGCACGCCGCCGTGCGGGGACTTGTGGTCCTCGTCCCCCCTGGCCTCGCCGCCCTTGTGCTCGTCGGAACCCTTGTGCTCGTCGCCGCCCTTGTGTTCGTCGTCGCCCTTCCGATCGTCGGAGCCCTTGTGCTCCTCGGAGGCGCCGCCCTTCCTGTCGTCGTTGCCCTTGGAGTTGTCGGAGGCCCTCTCGGTCTTCTCCTGCTTCTCCTGCCAGGTCAGGTTCTTGCCCTGGTCGGCACCGTCGGCGAAGGCGATGGGGGTACCGACGGTCAGGACGGCGGCGACGGCCGCCCCGGCGAGCAGCGTGCGTGCAGAACGCATGAGGATGATCCTTCCGGCGCGCAGGACCGCGACTGCCGACACGGTGCCGGACAAGGGGACTCGCGGGGGGTGCGCCTGATCCACCGTCATCCACCGTGCGGCCGCCTGCCACCGGAGTGTGGCAGCGCCGGTGCGCGGCGTGCGCCCTTCGGGTGGAGTCCCGGGTGTGTTCACCCGGCTGGCCGGGTGATCCGGGTGAATCCACCCGGGGGGCCGTCCGGCCGGACGCACGTGGGCCCGCCCCCGGCGCACGGCCGGGGGCGGGCCCATCGGGGGCTGGATCAGCGGGCCCGTCGGGGAGCCGCGGGGGCAGCGGCCCCGTCGGGGAGCCGCCGGGTCAGCGGTCCCAGCGGTAGAACTCCCGTGCCATGGCGTCCTTCGGCTCCCGCCAGGTGGCCGGGTCGTACGCCTGCACGTAGGCGGTCAGGCGGTCGCTGACGGTCCGGAACTCCGGGTGCCCGACGACCTTGGCGACGGCGGGGCCCGGCGGGCGGTCGGCCTCGATCAGGTGCAGGTAGACGTCGCCGAACTGGAAGAGGCTGCGGCCGGTGACGCCGATCAGGTGCGGCAGTTCGCCCTGGTCGGACTCGGCGAACACCTCGGCGATGTCCGGCGCGGCCTCGGGCTTCATCCGGGCGACGATCAGCGCCCGGTGCAGGCCGGTCACAGCTCCGCCGCCCGCTTCTCGACCTTCTCCCGGATCAGCTGCATCTGGATCTTCGAGTTGCGGTTGATGTGGCCGGTCATGCCCTCGTCGTCGACCGGGGCGGTCGGCTTCATGGCGAAGTCCTGGATCCAGCGCATCCTGGTGCCGGCCGGCGCCTCCGCGTACTCCCAGCGGATCTCCATGAACTCGAACGGGCCGGGCTCGACCCGGCGGGCGCGCACCGCGAGCGCGTCCCGGTCGGTCTCCCGCTCGGAGACCCAGCTCCACACCTGGCCGTTCTCGTCCGGGTGCATGGTGAGCCGGAACCGGACGAGTTCGCCCTGCCGGTCCAGCACCTCCACCGAGGCGTACTCGCTGAACAGCTGCGGCCAGTTCTCCAGGTCGTTGGTCATCTCCCAGACCAGGTCGAGCGGGGCGGCGATGACGATCTCGTTGTCGGTGTGTCCGGGCATCTCAGGCACCAGCCTTCGTGGCGAGGGAGGAGTTGACCAGTTCCAGGAACTCGGCCGGGGTCTTGGCCGACTCGGCACCCGAGGTGACCTTGAGGCCGTGCCGGTTCTCCAGCTCGCCGACCACGCCGAGCAGGCCGAGCGAGTCGACGCCGAACGTGTCGAACTCCGCGCCCGGCCGCGCCAGGTCGCCCGGGTCGACGGTGACGCCGGCCCGGGACTGGAGCAGGACGGCGAGTTCCGGATAGCTGAGGGTGTTGCTCACGGGTGTCCCTTTCGGAGGTGTGACGGGGTGGTGCGGGGCGGTGGTCCGGGCGGCGGTTCAGGGCCGCCAGCGCCGGACCACCAGCGCGGAGTTGGAGCCCATCAGCCCGCGGCTGACCACCAGGGCGGTGTTCAGTTCGGCCGGGCGGGCGCGGCCGGTCACCAGGGCGAGGTCGTGGCAGACCTCGGTGACGTTGGGGGTGGGCGGCAGCACGCCGTCCTCCATGGCCAGCACGGCGGCGGTCACGTCGAGCATCGGGGCGCCGCAGTAGGCGCGCCCCGTACCGGTCTTGGGCGCGGTGACCGGGACGCGTTCGGCGGCCGGGCCGAGCGCGTCGGCGAGCGCCAGGGCCTCGGCCCGGTCGGCCTCCGGCACCCCCAGGGCGTCCGCGAAGACCACGTCGATCTCCTCGGGCGCGATGCGGGCCTCGTCCAGCGCGATCCGGATGGCGGCCGCCAGCCCCTCCCGGGACTCCGCCCAGCGGGAGGCCCCGGTGAAGGTCGCGCCGTGGCCGACCAGTCGGGCCCGGATGCGGGCGCCGCGCAGGAGGGCCGCCTGCTCGTCCTCCAGCAGCAGCATCGCGCCGCCCTCGGCGGGGGAGAAGCCGCAGGCCAGCGCGGTGAACGGCAGGTACGCCCGCTCGGCCCGCCCGGCCAGGCTGACCTCGGGGTAGCCGAGCTGGCAGACCATCGAGTACGGCGCCAGCGGGGCCTCGGCGGCGCCGACCACCACCGCGTCGGTGCCGCGCTCGATCGTGCGGGCGGCGTGCGCGAGGGCATCCAGACCGCCGGCCTCGTCGCTGGCGACCACCCCGCACGGGCCCTTGTAGCCGCCGCGGATCGAGATCTGGCCGGTGCTGGCCGCGTAGAACCAGGCGATGGACTGGTACGGGCCGACGAACCGGGGCCCCTGGCCCCAGAGCTGCTGGAGCTCGCGCTGGCCGAACTCGCCGCCGCCGGAGCCGGCCGCGGTCACCACGCCGACCGCGAAGGGCTGTTCCGGGTCGGGCCGGAACCCGGCGTCCGCCACCGCCAGGTCGGCGGCGGCCATCGCGTAGTGCGTGAAGCGGTCGGTCTGCACCAGGAAGCGGTTGTCGATCGCCGACTGCGGATCGAAGCCGTTCACCTGGCCCGCGATCCGGAGCGGAAGCCCGGTGCAGCCCTCGCGGGATATCCGGTCGAGGACGCTCACGCCCTGCCTGGTGGCCTTCCAGAAGGCGTCGGCCCCGACCCCGTTCGGAGCCACCACGCCGAGCCCGGTGATCACCGCCCGGCGGCCCTGCTGACGTGACGTCATGGAACTCACCCCGTTCTGTTGAGCACGACGGCGGACTGGAATCCGCCGAATCCGCTGCCGACCGAGAGGATGCGGCTCAGCGGCAGCTCGCGCGCGGTGCGCGGCACGTAGTCGAGGTCGCACTCCGGGTCCGGAGTCTCGTAGTTGGCGGTCGGCGGCACGACCCCGTGGGCGAGCGCCAGGGTGCAGGCGACGACCTCGATGGCGCCGATCGCGCCGAGCGAGTGCCCGACCATCGACTTGATCGAGCTCATCGGGGTCCTGAAGGCGTGCGCGCCCAGCGAGCGCTTGACCGCGGCGGTCTCGTGCCGGTCGTTCTGCTTGGTGCCCGAGCCGTGCGCGTTGACGTAGTCCACCTCGGTGCGGTCCACCCGGGCGTGGGCGAGCGCGTGGTCGATCGCCCGGGACATCTCCAGCCCCTCCTTGGTGAGGCCGGTCATGTGGTAGGCGTTGCCGAAGGTGGCGAAGCCGCCGATCTCGCCGTAGACCCGGGCGCCGCGGCGGCGGGCGTGCTCCAGCTCCTCCAGGACCAGGACGGCGCCGCCCTCGCCGAGCACGAAGCCGTCCCGGTCGGCGTCGAAGGGGCGGGAGGCGTGCTGCGGGTCGTCGTTGCGCTCGCTGGTGGCCTTGATGGCGTCGAAGCAGGCGACGGTGATCGGCGAGATCGGGGAGTCGGAGGCGCCGGCGAGGCAGATGTCGGCGCGTCCCTCCTCGACCGCCTGGAAGCCGTAGCCGATCGCGTCCAGGCCGGAGGTGCAGCCGGTGGAGACGGTCTGCACGGGGCCGTGCGCGCCGGTCCGCTCGGCCACCGCGGAGGCCAGCGTGCTGGGCGCGAAGGCCCGGTGCAGCTGCGGTTCGGCCTGCCGGTGGTCCACGTCCCAGCGGGCGCCGGCCGCGCTCACCAGGGCGTAGTCGTGCTCCAGCCGGGTGGTGCCGCCGACGGCGGTGCCGAGCGAGACGGAGATCCGCCACGGGTTCTCGGCGGCCAGGTCCAGGCCGGCGTCGGCGATCGCCTCGTCGGCCGCGACCATCGCGAACTGCACGTAGCGGTCGGCCCGTTGGACGTCCTCCGGGCCCAGCCCGTGGGCCGCCGGGTCGAAGTCCACCTCGGCGGCGATCCGGGAGCGGAACCCGGTGGGGTCGAACAGCGTGATGCCCCGGGTCGCGGTGCGGCCGGAGGTCAGCAGCTCCCAGAACGCCGGGACGCCGACCCCGCCGGGGGCGACCACGCCGATCCCGGTGACGGCGACGCGCCGGGTCACGAGACCACCTTGGCGTGTTCCGGCGGGCCGGAGGCCGCGGTCCCCTCGGTGCTCACGTGGCCGAGGTCGGGGCGCGGGGCGAGCGGGCCGAGGTGGAAGACCATCCGGGCCTCGGTGTCGCCGACGTTGCGGAAGCGGTGGCGCATGTTGATCGGGATCATCAGGCCCTGGTCCGGCTTGAGCGGATGGGGCTTCCCGTCCAGGTCCACCTCCAGGTCGCCGCAGACGACGAACACGAACTCCTCGGAGTACGGGTGGTAGTGCTCGCCGATCCGCTCGCCGGGCCGGACGATCGCCAGGCCCATGAAGCCGCTGGTCGCGCCGCAGCTGGTGGGGGTGAGCATGGTGCGCAGCTCGGCGCCGTGGCGGCGGTTCTCCGGTGCCTCGTGGACGCTGACGATCCGTGGGGACTGCGTGGTCATGGAGATCTCCCGTGAGATGACGGAACGTCAGTTGTTGATCGGGTCGGCGGAACTGCGGTCGGTGACCGGGTTCATGGCGCGGGCCGCGAGGAAGGCGCCGAGCCCGGCGGCGGTGCGCAGGTCGCCCTGCGGGCCGAGGTCGAGCAGCCCGGCGAGCACGGCGGCCTGCCGGTCGTCGGCCACGCCGAGGGCGGCCGCCGGGTCGGCCTCGGCCGGCACCCGCAGGTCGACCAGGCGCACCACCACGTCCTCGCGGTGGAAGACGGTGGCCGCCGCGACCGGCCCGGTCGGGTCGGCGGTGGCGAGGTTGTCGTGCTCGGCCAGCAGCTCGGCCACCTCCTGCCCGCGGTCCGGGCGCACCGGGTAGAGCACGGCGTGCCGGTGCAGCCGGGCGGAGGCGGGGGAGCTGGCGATCGCCTGGTGCCGGGCGGGCAGCGCGGCCCTGGCGAAGAACGCCCGGGCGGCCTGCGGGTCGCCCAGTTGGCGGCTCTCCTCCAGGTGCGGGTTGAGCGCCTCCTCGACGGCCCGCACCTCGGGCTGCATCGCCACGTGGCGCAGCGCGTCGCCGAGGTTGCCGATCACCTCGACGGCGCGGACCACCCGGTTGCCGAGCATGAACAGCGAGGTGCGGCGCAGCCGGGTGTGCTCGTCCACCTCGGCCCGGGGGGAGGCGTAGCCGGAGAGGATGCGGGCCACCTCGGGCTCGCTGCCGGGCTTGACGGTGAAGGTCAGCGCGTGGCGCACCACCCCGTCCGGGCCGGGGTCGACCCTGGGCGGGCCGACGTGCCCGGCGGGAGTGGTGCGCGGCAGCCCGGGCGGCACCTCCATCGGGGCCCGGGTGCCGGTCGAGCCGGCCGCGGAGGTCTCGCGCAGCACGGCGTAGCGCAGCGAGCGGAAGTTGTCGCTGACGCAGCCGTGCATCGGCTTGACCATCTCCCGGTGGGCCGGGCTGTCCACCCACTCCAGGAAGGTCTCCTGGTCCTTCCACTCGCTGGTGATCAGCCACTGGCGCGGGTCGTTGATCGACTGGCACAGCTGGTCGCTGACGTGTCCGGGGACCGAGGCCACCTGGTGGCGCAGCTGCTCGTACACGTCGAGGAAGCGCTGCTGGGCGCCGTCCTGGATCTCCAGCATCAGCACGACCCGCAGCCGGGTGTCGGCCTCGTCGTGCTGCTTCGGCTGGGGTTCGGACAGAGTTGTCATGATCCACTTTCTGCTCTGGGCCGCACGCTGCGGGCCGTGTCGGCCGTGCCCGGCGGGTGCTCCCCGGCCTGGGAGGGCGGTGCGACGGCGGGTCGGCCGGGCGCGTCGGCGCCAGGCCTGAGGTCGATCGTGGGCGGCGCGGCGGGCGCGGCGCGAGATTTGCGGGCCATCCGGGCGAAGGGGCGCCACGGGCCCCCTCCGGCGGGGGATGGAAGAGCGGGGCCCCCGGTCGAGCGGGCCCGCCGAGGGCGGCGCCGAGCCCAGTCTCCGGGCCGCGGAATCCCCTGACAGGGTGGAGCAATTGATGAATCCGAAGGTTGACGACCGGGTGCCGGTCCTCATCGTGGGCGGCTCGCTGGTCGGGCTGTCGGCCTCGCTCTTCCTCGGGCGGCTCGGGGTCGGGCACCTGCTGGTCGAGAAGCACGCCGACACCTCGCACCACCCGCGGGGGCGCGGCAACAACGTCCGCACCATGGAGCTGTTCCGGGTGGCCGGGATCGAACCCGCGATCCGCGAGGCGGCCTCGATCCTGGCCCCCAACCACGGCATCCTCCAGGCGCCGTCGCTGACCGGCGCCGAGCAGGAGTGGCTGTTCCGGGAGATCGACCCGGGCGGCCGGCTGGCCCGGTTCAGCCCCAGCTCCTGGTGCCTGTGCAGCCAGAACGACCTGGAGCCGGTGCTGCGGCGGGCGGCCCGCGAGCTCGGCGGCGACCTGCGGTTCGGCACCGAACTGGTCTCCTTCGAGCAGGACGCGGAGGGCGTCACCTCGGTGCTGCGCAGCCGGGAGAGCGGCGAGCAGCGGGTGGTGCGCTCGGAGTTCCTGATCGCCGCGGACGGCCCGCGCAGCCCGGTCCGCGAGCGGCTGGGCATCGGCCAGTCCGGCAAGGGCGAGCTGTTCCACAACGTCAGCATCACCTTCCGGGCCAAGCGCCTGGCCGAGGTGGTCGGCGACCGGCACTTCATCGCCTGCTACCTGACCAACCCGGAGGCGGACGGCGCGCTGCTGCCGGTGGACAACCAGGAGGAGTGGGTCTTCCACGCGCCCTGGCACCCCGAGCACGGCGAGCCGCTGGAGGCCTTCACCGACGAGCGCTGCGAACGGCACATCCGCACCGCCGTCGGCCTGCCGGAACTGGACGTCGAGGTCACCGGCCGGGCGCCCTGGCACGCCGCCGAGCGGGTGGCCGAGCGGTACGGCGCCGGGCGGGTCCTGCTCGCCGGGGACTCCGCCCACGAGATGTCCCCGACCGGGGCGTTCGGTTCCAACACCGGCATCCAGGACGCCCACAACCTGGCGTGGAAGATCTCCGCCGTGCTCTGCGGCTGGGCCGGGCCGGGGCTGCTGGAGACGTACGGGCAGGAGCGCCGCCCGGTCGCCCGGGTGACCGGCGAGCGGGCCTCGGCGCGGTCCGCCGAGCACAGCCACCCGGGCTACGCGGTGGTGCCGGGCGCGGGCCGGCAGGCCGGGGTGCTGGCGGTGGCGCTCGGCTACCGGTACCCGGTGGGCGCGGTGGTCGGTGCGGACCGGGACGGCCCGGTGGTCCCCGAGCAGTTCGAGTCGGTGGGCGAGCCGGGCAGCCGGGCCCCGCACCAGTGGCTGCTGCGGGCGGGGGTGAGGCTCTCCACGCTGGACCTGTACGAGCAGGCGATGGTGCTGCTCACCGGCCCCGAGGGCGGTGCCTGGCAGGCGGGTGCCCGGCGTGCGGCCGACCGGCTGGCCGTCCCGCTGGACGGCTTCCGGATCGGCGACGGGGCCGAGGACGACCTGGCGCCGGAGCCCGGCGCGGACTTCGCCGCCCTGCACGGCATCGGCCCGCTGGGCGCGGTGCTGGTCCGCCCGGACGGCTTCGTCGCCTGGCGCTCGCCCGGCCCGCCGCGGGACGCGGAGGCCGAGTTCGCCGCGGCGCTGCGGACGGTGCTGAGCCTCTGACGGACGCGGACGGGCCCGCCGGTCGCACGGCCGGCGGGCCCGTCCTGTCGTTCGTCGGCGGTCAGTGGCCGCCCTCGTCGACCACCTCGACGTCGGCGACCTCCTGCTCGATCTCCTCGGCCGGCAGCGCCACCCGGATCGCCCAGTAGTAGATGGCCACCGAGAACACCGACACCAGGGCCATGTCGGTCCACAGCGGGATCCGGCCGATGCCGTCGCCGAAGCCGCCGAGCCAGGAGATCAGGCCGAGGCCGATCAGGTAGGGCGGCAGCCACTGGGCGGCCTTCCAGCTCAGTCGCGGCGCGTTCGGCAGGCCCTTCCTGATCGCGTACGCGGCGTAGCTCCCGAGCAGGACGTAGCCGAGCACGATCGCGATGCCCAGGCGGGAGAGGGTGTGCCAGCCGGACCAGTAGATGATCAGGCTGGAGACCACGAACGCGGCCGGGGAGATCACGCCGCCCGCCGGCAGCCGGTAGGGGCGCTCGCGGTCGGGCAGCCGGCGGCGCATCGCGCCGAAGGCCAGCGGGGCGCCGGCGTACATCAGCACGCTGGCGGAGGTGATGAAGCCGACCAGCTCCTGCCAGCTCGGGAAGGGCAGGAAGCAGATCACGCCGGTGACGAAGGCGATGACCAGGCCGAACCACGGCACGCCGTTCTTGTCCAGCTCCTCGAAGCGCTGCGGGGCGTAGCCGTTGCGGCTCAGGCCGTAGGAGATGCGCGAGGTCGAGGTGGTGTAGATCAGCCCGCTGCCGCCGGGGGAGATCACGGCGTCGGCGTACAGCACCCAGGCCAGCCAGCCGAGGCCGACGGTGGTGGCGAGGCCCGCGAAGGGGCCGTCGATGCCGGGGAAGTCGAGCTTGTCCCAGCCGTTGGCGAAGGAGCTGACCGGCAGCGCGCCGATGAAGACGACCTGGAGCAGGGTGTAGACCACGGCGCCGATGGCGACCGAGCCGAGGACGGCGCGGGGGATGTCGCGCTTGGGGTTGCGGCTCTCGCCGGCCAGCTGGATGGCCTGCTCGAAGCCGAGCAGGGCGAAGATGATGCCGCTGGTGCTGATCGCCGCGAGCACGCCCTGGGCGCCGAACGGGGCGAAGCCGTGCGAGGTGAAGTTGGAGCCGTGGAAGTTGGTCACGGCGAGCACGAAGATCGTGAACAGCGGGACGAAGATCTTCAGCCAGGTGGCGACGTTGTTGGTGCGGGCCAGGACGCGCACGCCCAGGAAGTTCACCGCGACGAACACCGCCATGAGCACGGTGGCGACGGCGAAGCCGCTGGCGGTGAGGGTGTTGTTGTCGTTGAGCAGGCCGCCCGCCCAGGGCCAGTGCCGGGCGTAGCCGATCATCGCCTCGACCTCGATCGGCGCGACGGTGGCCGCCTGGAGCCAGGAGAACCAGCCGAAGGACATCCCGGCGAGGCCGCCGAAGGCGTAGTGCGGGTACCGCGCGGTACCGCCCGAGACCGGGAACATGCTGCCGAGCTCGGCGTGCACGAGCGCGAGCAGCACGATCGCCACCGTGCCGATGCCCCAGGAGACGACGGCGGCCGGGCCGGCCGCCACGACGCCCTCCTTGGCGCCGAACAGCCAGCCGGAGCCGATGATCGAGCCGACCGAGGCCCACATGAGGCCGACGAGGCCGACGTGGCGGCGCAGCGACCGCTGGGCGGTGCCGGTTTCGGAACCGGTGCCCTGGCCGGGCGGCGAGATCTGGTTGAGGGAAGCCATGAACGATCTCTCTGTGTGTGGGGACTCCGGGGTGGGCGGAGCGATGAGAGTTGCCACACACTAGGACTTTTCAGCCCCCTCTGCACAGATTTCATTACTGAATGTTTACATTCTTTTCCGGACATCCTTGCAGGTAGGGGGCGTTATGGCACCCGGCATATTACGTATCCGATCGATCCGACCGAAATTCGGGCCGCGCCGTGCGGGGTCGCATGATAGGGGAAATTCCCGAGGATGGGAATAGTGGGCTCCGTATAGCAGGGCGGCGCTAGTCCACCAGATCGGACGGGTCGGTGTTGGCGCCGCAGAGCAGCACGGCGACGCGCTCGCCCTCGGCCCGGTCGACGGCGGCGAGCGCCGTGGCGGCCGCGTACTCGACGGCGATCCGGCGGTCCTCCCAGAGCTGCCGGCGGGCGCGCACGATGGCCTCGTCGTCGACCAGCACCGACCGGACGCCCTCGTGCGCGGCGGCGTCCACGGCGAGGGCGGTGGCCCGGCGGGCCCCGAGCGAGTCCTGGGCGACGGAGTCCACCGGGACGTCCACCGGGCGGCCCGCGGCCAGGGCGGCGTTCAGCGCGCGGCTGCCCGTCGGCTCCACGGCGAGCACCCGGATGCCGTGCTCACGGGCCGCCACCGCCACCCCGGCGAACAGCCCGCCGCCGCCGACCGACACCACCACCGTGTCCAGCCCGGGCACCCCGGCGCGGATCTCCGACAGGACCGTCCCGGCGCCGGCGGCGATCAGCGGGTGGTCGTACGCGTGCGAGGACAGCGCCCCGCTGCCGGCCGCGAACTCCTCGCAGGCGGCCAGCGCCTCCGCGTACTCCCGGCCCGCCAGCCGTACCTCGGCGCCGTACGAGCGCAGCCGCGCCAGCTTCACCGGGGAGGCCGTCTCGGGCAGGAACACCGTTGCCCGGACGCCGAGTTCGCGGGCCGCCCAGGCGCAGGCCAGCCCGGCGTTGCCGCCCGAGGCGATGGTCACCCCGGCGTCCGGGAGGGTGCCCGCCTCGGCGTGCGCCAGCAGGAAGTTCTGCGCGCCGCGCGCCTTGAAGCTGCCGGTGTGCTGGAGGAACTCCAGCGCCAGCCAGGTCCGTCCGCCGTCGTCCCCCGGTGCCACCGCCACCGGGCGCACCCGCCCGGCGATCCGCTTCCCGGCGGCCTCGACCTCGTCGTACGTCAGCTGGTCCATCGTGTTCCGCTCCTTCGTCGAGGGGGACGTGCCACCGGGAGTCCCGGCCAGGACGACCGTACGTCCCGTCCGTGGGCGAAGGAAAGATCACGAACGCCGGGGCCGGACCGCGCGTAGGCTGGCCCCGTGCGATTCGTGATCCTCCCCCCGCCGGCCCGCTAGCGGGCGGCCCACTCCACCTCCTCCGGCCCGACGGGACTGCCCGCAGCCGGGGCGATGACTGCCGCCCGCGTACCCAGCGGACCTGAACCGGCAACTCATCGTGGAGTACCGACGCATGACCTCGTACACCGCCGTGCCCTTCCGGCGCGGCCTCCTGTCCATCTCCGCCGCCGCCGTCGCCTGGGGCGTCGGCGGCGCCGTCTCCGCACTGCTGATGAGCACCAGCGGGCTCGGCCCGGCGGGCGTCTCCTGCTGGCGCTTCGGCGTCGCCGCGCTCTGCCTGGCCCTGCTGCCGGGCCGCCGGCCGCGCGGTCGGCGGGGCGCTGCCGGGTGGCGCGCCGCCGCGCTGACCGGGCTCGGTCTGGCGGTCAGCCAGTGCGCCTACTTCGGCTCGGTGCGGTACGCGGGCCTCGGGCTGGGCACCCTGATCACCATCGGCGCCGGCCCGGTGTTCACCAGCCTCGGCGCCCACCTGCTGCTCGGCGAACGCCTGACCCGTCGAACGGCGGCCGCGGTCGCCCTGGCCCTGGCCGGCCTCGCCCTGCTGGTGGCCGCCCCGGCGGCGGGCCCGCGCCCGGCCCTCGGCGTCGCGCTGGCCGTCCTCGCGGGCGCCGGCCAGAGCGGCCTCACCCTCTGGGCCCGGGGCGGCGGCTCGGCCCGGGCCGGCACCGGCGCCTTCACCACCGGGCTGCTCTGTCTGCTTCCGCTCGTCGCCGTCCAGGGCGTCCAGGGCGTCCTGCCGGTCGACGGTGACCCGCTGGTGACCGCGGTGGCGCTGCTCTTCCTCGGCACCGTGCCCACCCTGTTCGCCTACCGCTGGTACTTCACCGGCCTGACCACCGTGCCCAGCACGACGGCCGCGGTGCTGGTCCTGCTGGAGCCCGCGACCGCGGCGGTGATCGGCGTGCTCTGCCTCGGCGAGCCGCTGACGGCGGGCCTGCTGGCGGGCTCGGCGCTGCTGCTCGCGGCCATCGCGGCGCTGGCGCGGGAGTAGCGGCTCCGGCGCGGGAGTCAGCGGTTCCGGCGCGGGAGCGGCGGAGGGCGGGGGCCACCCGGGCGGGCGTCCTGTGGTCGCCGGGGGTCCGGTGGCGTGCTGTCGTGGTCCGCATGAACAGCTCACTGCCGGCCCGGGTGGCCGCCGCGACAGCCTCCGCCCTCCTGTTCCTCCCGCTCACCGCGGCCGGGACCGTGGCCGCCGCCGGACCGGCGGCGGCGACCGGGCGCCGGGACGTCACCGCCGACCAGTGCCGGGGCGCGGGCGGGCACGTCGAGGGCAGCGGCTACTGCGTCGACGCGGACGGCGAGGACGCCTGGGGCGAGCCCATCGACGGCCAGGCGGTCAACCCGAACCCGCGGCCCGGGGAGGAGTGAGCGCCGTACGGGCCCCGCGCCCCGCTCCCGGGCAGGGGAGCGCGGCGCGAAGCCCGTACGGGGTCGGTCAGGGCACCGGGCGCAGGGTGACCGGGGCCGGGGTGAGGGCGCGCAGGACGAGGTCGACGCGCACCTTGGCGGCGCCCGCGCGGTACAGCGCGGTGGAGATCGTCCGTAACTCCTCGGGGCCGGTGCAGGCGAGGCGCAGTTCGAGGTCGGCCTCGCCGGCCAGGGCCAGGCCGCTCTGGACGGCGGGGAACTCCGCCGCGAGGCGGTCGAAGTCGAGCGGGACGGGGCCGTGGCTGATCCGGGCGATCGCGTGCAGCGCCCGGGCCGGGCGGGCCCGCCCCGCCGGGTCCGGCTCGTCCGGGACAAGCCGGAGCGGGGCGGTCACCGGTGCTGGAACTGGACGGTCGGGGCCGGGGCGGAGGGCGCCGCGACGGGGGCGCGGCCGGGCGGGGCGGTCCTGGACGGGGCGGTGGCGGAGGGAGTGGCGGCGGAGGGGGCCGCGACCGAGGGGGCGACCAGCCGCAGGTCCAGTACCAGGGTGTCGATCCCGAGCGGGGCGGTGAGGTCGCGGAGGGCGGGCTCGCCGAGCTCGGTGCGGGCCTGGTCGGGCCCGAGGAGGGCGGCGAGGGCCTCGGGGCTGGAGAATCCGACCGCACAGCGGCGGCCGTCGCGCAGGCGGAACAGGCGGAGTGCGGTGGTGCTTCCGGTGCCGGAGACGGTGACCGGAACGTGCCAGACGGCGCGGGCCATGCGAATGCTCCCGAGTGGGGTGGTGGTGCCTGCCGGAACTACTGCCTCGACGCTAGGTCGACCCGGCCCGGGAGGCTCCGGTCCTGACGCGCCGTTGACCGAATGCGGTCGTGCGTTGACGCACTCCTGACGTTCGGCTCACCCGAGTGGACCAAACCACTGGTCGGGCGCTCCGCTTGCCGAGCGCCCCGACCCGGACGACCGTGGAACCCGTCCCCCGTCACGACCTCCGTTCCGTCCTCCACGCCGCCCGTCGGAACGCCCCTCCGGGAGGGCCGGGGCGCCCGCCGGCCGGGCCGGTGCGCGCCCGGAAACGGGGGGAGGTGGAGTCGGAGGCCCGTGACGAGATATCTTGACGTCAAGACGTTGGAGACGTGAAGCGGAGTACCGATGACTGACTCGACCATCATCTATACGCACACCGACGAGGCTCCGGCCCTGGCGACCTACTCGTTCCTGCCCGTGGTGCAGGCGTACGCCTCGACCGCGGGTGTGCGCGTGGAGACCCGCGACATCTCCCTGGCCGGGCGGATCATCGCGAGCTTCCCGGAGCGTCTGACCGAGGCGCAGCGGATCGGCGACGCGCTGGCCGAGCTGGGTGAGCTGGCCAAGACCCCGGACGCCAACATCATCAAGCTGCCGAACATCTCGGCCTCGGTGCCGCAGCTCAAGGCCGCCGTCGCCGAGCTCCAGGCCCAGGGCTACGCCCTGCCGGACTACCCGGACGACCCGCAGACCGACGAGGACAAGGACGTCCGCGCCCGCTACGACAAGGTCAAGGGCAGCGCCGTCAACCCGGTCCTGCGCGAGGGCAACTCGGACCGCCGCGCCCCGCAGTCGGTCAAGAACTACGCCAAGACCCACCCGCACCGCATGGGTGCCTGGACGGCCGACTCCAAGACCAACGTCGCCACCATGGGTGAGAACGACTTCCGGTCGACCGAGAAGTCCGCCGTGATCGCCGGTGACGGTGCGCTGCGCATCGAGCTGCTCGGCGAGGACGGCACCACCACCGTGCTGCGCGAGAAGGTGCCGGTGCTGGCGGGCGAGGTCGTCGACGCCTCGGTGCTGCACGTCGCCGCCCTGAACGAGTTCCTGGCCGCGCAGATCGCCCGGGCCAAGGCCGAGGGCGTGCTGTTCTCGGTGCACCTCAAGGCCACCATGATGAAGGTCTCCGACCCGATCATCTTCGGCCACGTGGTCCGCGCCTTCTTCCCGAAGACCTTCGCCAAGTACGGCGAGGTGCTCGTCGCCGCCGGTCTGAACCCGAACAACGGCCTCGGCGGCATCCTGGCCGGCCTCGACAACGTGCCGCACCTGGGCGCCGAGATCAAGGCCTCCTTCGAGGCCGAGCTGGCCGAGGGCCCGGCCCTGGCCATGGTCGACTCCGACAAGGGCATCACCAACCTGCACGTGCCGAGCGACGTCATCGTCGACGCCTCGATGCCGGCCATGATCCGCACCTCCGGCCACATGTGGGGCCCGGACGGCAAGGAGGCCGACACCCTCGCCGTGCTGCCGGACAGCAGCTACTCCGGCGTGTACCAGGCCGTCATCGACGACTGCCGCGCCCACGGCGCCCTGGACCCGGCGACCATCGGCTCGGTGCCGAACGTCGGCCTGATGGCCCAGAAGGCCGAGGAGTACGGCTCGCACGACAAGACCTTCGAGATCGCCGCCGCGGGCACCGTCCGCCTGGTCGACGCCGAGGGCAACGTGGTGCTGGAGCAGGCCGTCCAGCCGGGCGACATCTTCCGCGCCTGCCAGACCAAGGACCTGCCGATCCAGGACTGGGTCAAGCTGGCCGTCACCCGCGCCCGCGCCACCGGCGTCCCGGCGGTGTTCTGGCTGGACGAGAACCGCGCCCACGACGCGGTGCTGATCGAGAAGGTCAAGAAGTACCTGCCGGAGCACGACACCACCGGCCTGCAGATCGAGATCAAGTCCCCGGTCGACGCCACCACGTTCTCGCTGGAGCGCATCCGCCGCGGCGAGGACACCATCTCGGTGACCGGCAACGTGCTGCGTGACTACCTGACCGACCTGTTCCCGATCCTGGAGCTGGGCACCAGCGCCAAGATGCTGTCGGTCGTCCCGCTGATGGCGGGCGGCGGCCTGTTCGAGACCGGCGCCGGCGGCTCCGCCCCGAAGCACGTCCAGCAGCTGGTCAAGGAGAACTACCTGCGCTGGGACAGCCTGGGCGAGTTCTTCGCGCTGGCCGCCAGCTTCGAGCACCTGGCCACCACCACGGACAACGCCCGCGCCCAGGTGCTGGCCGACACCCTGGACCGCGCCACCGGCACCTTCCTCAACGAGGACAAGTCGCCGAGCCGCCGCCTCGGTGGCATCGACAACCGCGGCAGCCACTTCTACCTGGCCACCTACTGGGCCCAGGAGCTGGCCAAGCAGACCGACGACGCCGAGCTGGCCCAGGCCTTCGCCGGCCTGGCCGCGACGCTGACCGAGCAGGAGTCGGCCATCGTGGACGAGCTGATCGCCGTCCAGGGCTCGCCGGTCGACCTCGGCGGCTACTACCAGCCGGACCCGGCCAAGGCCGCCGCCGTGATGCGCCCGTCGAAGACCTTCAACGAGGCGCTCGCCAACCTCGGCTGAATCCAGGCGAGTTGAGGCACCGGAGGCCCCCGGGCTGGTCCGTAC
>NZ_JBSFJC010000159.1:0-16732 GCF_053597855.1 Kitasatospora sp. NPDC001225 | reverse complement strand
GCCGCGCCCGGCACCGGACCCCCGGTGCCGGGCGACTCCGTGGACGGTCCGCTCAGCGGACCCGACGCGCGAACTCCCGGACGTCGTCGACGAACAGCCCGGGCTGCTCCAGGGCGGCGAAGTGCCCGCCGCGGTCGAACTCGGACCAGTGGGCGAGGGTCGGCAGGATCCGTTCGGCCCAGCGCCGGACCGGCCGGACCGCGTCCTCGGGGAACACCGCCACCCCGACCGGTGCGGACAGCGGCCAGGGGCCGGCCCAGGTGCGGAGGAAGTCGGCGTCCAGCCGGTTGGACTCGTAGTAGAGCTGGGCGCTGGAGCCGGCGGAGGCGGTGAACCAGTAGATCGCCACGTCGGTCAGCAGCCGGTCCCGGTCGACGACGTCCTCGGGAACCGTCCCGGCCGCCGTCCACTCCATGAACTTCTCGACGATCCAGGCGAGTTGGCCCACCGGCGAATCGGTCAGGCCGTACGCGAGGGTCTGCGGCCGGGTGGACTGGATCTTCCGCCAGCCGGCTCCGTCCTGCTCGAAGTACCCGGCGAACTCCAGCCGGGCCCGGTCCGCCGGGTCCAGCCGCGCGAACTCGGCCGGGTCCTGCGGCGGGAAGGTGGCGAGCATGTTGAGGTGGACGCCGGCCACGTGCTCCGGGTCGGCCAGGCCCAGCTGCAACGAGACCGGCATGCCCCAGTCGCCGCCCTGGACGAGGTACCGGTCGTAGCCGAGCCGGCGCATCAGCTCGGCCCAGGCCCGGGCGACCCGGGCGGTGTCCCAGCCGGCCTCCCGGGGGTGGCCGGAGAAGCCGTAGCCGGGCAGCGAGGGTATGACCAGGTGGAACGCGTCGGCGGGATCGCCGCCGTGGGCCCGCGGATCGGTCAGCGGGCCGATCACGTCCAGGAACTCCGCCACCGAGCCGGGCCAGCCGTGGGTGACGACCAGCGGCAGGGCGTCCGGCTCGGGCGAGCGGACGTGCAGGAAGTGGACGTCCACGCCGTCGACTTCGGTCAGGAACTGCGGGAAGGAGTTGAGGTGCGCCTCGGCCTTGCGCCAGTCGAAGCCGGTGCGCCAGTACTCGGCCAGTTCCTTCAGGTAGCCGAGCGGCACGCCGCGCCGCCAGCCGGCGCCGGGGACTTCGCCGGGCCAGCGGGTGGCCGCGAGCCGGCGGTCCAGGTCGTCGAGGGCTTCTTGCGGGATGTCGATACGGAAGGGACGCATCCGAGTCCTCTCAGCGGGACCGTGCGCCGACCCGGGCCGGCGCCGGAGGGGTGGCGGCCGGCGTACCGGCCGGTCCGTGCGGGGGTGCCGCAGCCGTACGGCACCGTCCCGCACGGCACTGTACCGGCCGCGCGGCGCCCCGGAGCGTCGATCGGCCGGGCCGCCGGGGGAGGGCCGGCGGTCGGTGCGGAGCCGGGGCCGCCGCGCGGTCTCCGGGGGGAGAGCGGGCGACGGCCCCGCCGCTCCGGCTCCGGGCTCAGGCGGCGACGGGGGTGTTCTGGTACGAGGCGATCCGCCAGTCGGCGCCCTGCCTGGCCAGCACCCAGGTCGCCCGGATCGCCCGCTCGGGCGTCACCTCGGTGTCCCCGGGGGCCAGCACGCCGCCCTTGGTGACCAGGACGGCCACGTCGTCGGCCAGCGGGCGGACCGACTGCGGCTCACCGGTGACCTGGGTGCCCTTGAACGGGCCGGCGAACGCCTGCGCCATGAAGGCGCGGATCTGCTCGCGGCCGGTCAGGTAGACGTCCCCGGGCAGGATCAGCGTCGCGTCGTCGGTGAAGACCGAGGCGAAGCCGTCGGCGTCGTGCCGCGCCCAGGCCGCGATGATGAGTTCCGGGACGGCGCGCAGCGCGGCGACGTCGGCGGCGGTGGGCGGGGGAGTGGCGGACATGGCTCTCTCCTTATCCGGCGGTTCCCGGCCGCGATCACCACGGCCCGGTGACGGCCAGCGTCACACCGGGCCGTCGGCCGCCGCATCTTCCCGATTGCGCTGGGCGGCCGCCCCGCCGCCGGGCGGGGGGACGCCGCAAGCCGGGAGATGCGGGCACCCCGCGCGGGTGCCAGCCTCGACAGGGCCGGTCAACGGTCCTGGCCCCGCTGCCGCGTGGCCCCGCGACCCGGCGACTCCCTGACTCCGCCCGCGCCCCGCTCCGACCGCCTGGAGGCTTCCGTGTCACTCCCCGCCCCCGTCGTCATCGACCGAGCCGGACGTGACATCCACGCGGAGGGCGCCCGGATCCGGGCGAACGGCCCGGTCGCCCGGATCGAACTGCCCGGTGGCGTACCGGCCTGGTCGATCACCGGCCAGGACGTCGCCCGGCTGGCCCTGGCCGACCACCGCCTGTCCAAGGACCCGCGCCGGCACTGGGCGGCGTTCGCCGAGGGCCGGATCGGCGCGGACTTCCCGCTCATCGGCTGGGTGCTGATGGACAACCTCACCACCCGCTACGGCGCCGACCACACCCGGCTGCGGCGGCTGACCGCCGGCGCCTTCACCCCGCGCCGGGTCGAGGCGATGCGGGCCGAGGTGGAGAAGGCCGTCGAGGAGCTGCTGGACGACCTCGGCCGCCTCGCGCCCGGCGAGGTGGTCGACCTCAAGGCCCGCTTCGCCCATCCGATGCCGGCCCGGGTGATCTGCGACCTGTTCGGCGTGCCGGCCGGGGACCGTGAGCGGATGCTGCGCGGCGGCGAGGTGAACGTCGACACCACCATCACCCCGGAGGAGTCCGCGGCCAACGTCGAGCGGTGGCACCGGGAGATGCTGGAGTTCGTCGAGGGCAAGCGCCGCGACCCCGGGGACGATCTGACCAGCGACCTGGTCCAGGCCCAGGAGGAGGACGGATCCCGGCTGAGCGACTCCGAACTGGTCGGCACCCTGCACCTGCTGCTCGCCACCGGGACCGAGCCGGTGATGAACCTGCTCGCCAACACCGTCCGGGCCGTGCTCACCCACCCCGACCAGCGGGCGCTGCTCCGGTCCGGCGCGGTGGGCTGGGCGGAGGTGATCGAGGAGAGCCTGCGCGCCGAGGCGCCGGTCGCGCACCTGCCGTTCCGCTTCGCGGTGGAGGACATCGAGCTCGGCGGGGTCACCATCGCCAAGGGGGAGCCCGTCCTGATCAACTTCGCGGCGGCGGGCCGCGACCGCGCCGTCCACGGGGAGGACGCCGACGCCTTCGACGCCACCCGGGCGAACAAGGAGCACCTCTCCTTCGGCCACGGCGTCTACCGCTGCATCGGCATGCCGCTGGCCCGGATGGAGGCCGAGACCGCCCTCGCCGCGCTGTTCCGGCGCTTCCCGGACCTCGAACTCGCCGTACCCGACGAGGAGTTGGCACCGCAGGCCACCTTCATCATGAACGGTGTCCAGACCCTCCCGGTCCGGCTCGGGCCGCGGAGCAGTTGACAGGAAAGGTGGTTCGGCCGATGTGGGCAGCCGTCGTACCCGAGGCCAAGGCGCGCTGGGAGCTTCGCGAGATCCCCACCCCGAGGCCCGGTCCCGGCCAGGTGCTGATCCGGGTCCACGCCTGCGGGGTCTGCCACAACGACCTGCTGGTCAGTCAGGGCGTGTTCCCCTTCCCGGCGTTCGATCCGGTGGTGGTCGGACACGAGGCCGCCGGGGAGGTCGTCGAGGTCGGCGCCGGGGTGACCGGCCGCCGGGTCGGCGACCGGGTCGGCGCCACCTGGGTGCAGGCGACCTGCGGCCGGTGCGCGTACTGCCGGCTCAACCTCCCGCTCTCCGGGCAGTCCGGGATGAACTGCCCGGAGGCCGTGATGAGCGGCCTCACCGTGCAGGGAGGACACGCGGAGTACGTCGCGGTGGCGGCCGCGAGCACCGTGCTGCTGCCGGACGCCGTCCCGTACGAGACCGCCGCCCCCGTGCTGTGCGCGGGCTACACCGCGTGGAGCGCGCTGCGCGCCGCCGATCCGGGACCGGGTGAACGGGTCGCGGTGCTCGGGATCGGCGGACTCGGCCACCTCGCCGTGCAGTTCGCCCGGGCCGGCGGCTTCGAGACCGTGGCCGTCACCAGCTCGCCGGACAAGCACCGGCTGGCCCGGACCCTGGGCGCGGACCACGTGGTCGCCGATGGTGAGGGGCTGCGGGCGATCGGCGGCGCCGACGTCGTCCTGGTGACCGGCACCTCCTACCGGGCCGCCGCCGGGGCCCTCCAGGGGCTGCGGCCGAACGGCCGGATGGTGCTGGCCACCATCGACCCGGTCGAGCCCTTCGCCATCCCGCCGACCAGCCCGTTCTGGGCGCAGCGCCAGCAGGTGATCGGCGCCACCCACAACGGCCTCGACCGGCTCACCGAGGCCCTCGACCTGGTCGCCTCCGGGGCCGTCACGCCGCTGGTCGAGACCTTCCCCAAGGAGCGGGTCGCCGAGGCGCTGGACCGGGTCGAGCGGGGTGAGGCGCGCTTCCGCGCGGTCGTCACGTACGCCTGACCGGTGAACCGGCGGCCGGGGGAAGTCATTCCCCCCCCGGTGAACCTCCCTTGAGTTCTGGAAGCGCCCTTCCGCGGCACGCGCGCGGGAGGGCGCTTCGTCGTGCGGTCGCGGGCCGGCCGACGGTCCCGGCGGCGGCCGCAATTCCTCCCGCTGAGCAACGGGGAAGTAGCGATTCCGAGTGCTTTGCGTACATCCTCGTACAGTAGACCCGCGCGTGACGTGCCTATCGCCGGCGCATTTCGGGTCGTGAATTCCGTCATCCCGAACCTTCCTGCCAGCAGGGGGTTTTGGCCGCGTCCTGCACTCGGCGCGGGCACGGGGTCGTATTCGATCCGTCGAGAGGGGAACCCGGTGGCGTACCGTGAACGAATCCGCAGACTGATTCCAGGCCTGGTGGTGATAATGGTGGCCACCTCGCTGTTCTTCGCCGTACGGACCTCGGTCGCGGCGGCCGGGGCGGAGGAGGTCGCGAAGCAGTACGGCTTCAAGGAACTGCCCATCGCGATGCCGCCCGGCTACGAGCAGCGGCCGATGCGGACGGTCCGGACCGTCAACCCGGCCTACCAGAAGATCCGTTCGTGGATCTCCTCGGTCGGGGCCAGCATCGCGATCAACGACCTGACCGGGCACGGCGTGGCCGACGGCATGTGCATCGTCGACACCAGGACCGACAGCGTGATCGTGACGTACACCCCGACCGCCCGGCCGGCCGACCGCTTCACGCCCTTCGTGCTGGACGGCAGGCCGCTGCCGATGGACGACACCATGGCGCCCACCGGCTGCACGCCCGGCGACTTCAACGGCGACGGCCGGATGGACCTGCTGGTGACGTACTGGGGCCGCACGCCGATCCTGTTCATGGCCAGGTCGGACGCCACGACCCCCGCCGCGGCCTCCTACGTGCCGCGCGAGCTGGTGCCCTCGGAGTCCCTGGACGGGAAGTACCACGGCCCGCGCTGGAACACCGACGCGGACTACGTCGGCGACATCGACGGCAGCGGGCGCCCGTCGATCGTGATCGGCAACTACTTCCCCGACTCCGACGTGCTCGACCCGAACGGGCTGAACAACGTCGTGATGAACGACTCGCTGTCCAGCGCCAAGAACGCCGGCGGCGACCACGTGCTGCGCTGGCAGCAGAGCACCTCGGGGACGGAGCCCACCGCGTCGTACGTGGAGGAGAAGGGCGCGATCCCCTACGACGCTTCGACCGGGTGGACGCTGGCCATCTCGGGCGCCGACCTGACCGGTGACGGACTGCCCGAGCTGTACATCGCCAACGACTTCGGACACGGGCACCTGCTCTACAACCGGTCCACGCCCGGGCACATCGAGTTCAGCGAGGCCAAGGGCGAGCGCACGCCGACCACGCCCAAGTCCTTCGTCCTCGGCAACGGCTCGTTCAAGGGCATGGGCGTCGACTTCGGCGACATCGGCCGCAACGGCGACTTCGACATGATGGTCAGCAACATCACCGTCGCCTGGGGCCTGGAGGAGAGCAACTTCCTCTGGATCAACAAGGCCAAGGACGAGGCCGACATGCGCCGCAAGCTCGCCGCCGGCATCGCCCCGTTCACCCAGGAGGCCCAGGAGCACGGCATGGCCTGGACCGGGTGGGGCTGGGACACCAAGATGGGCGACTTCCTCAACAGCGGCGACCTCGCGGTGCTCCAGGCCACCGGCTTCGTCAAGGGGAAGATCGACCGCTGGCCGTGGCTCCAGGAGATGGCCATGACCAACGACGACCTGCTGTCCAACCCCGCGATGTGGCCCAACGTCCAGCCCGGCGACGACATCGCCGGGGACGAGGCGATCGCCTTCTACGCCAAGACCCCCGACGGCCCGTACGTGAACATCAGCTCCCGGCTGGGCATCGCCGTGCCGACGCCGACCCGCGGCCTCGCCACCGGCGACACCACGGGCACCGGCCGGCTGGACTTCGCGGTGGCCCGCCAGTGGGGGCCGCCCGCCTTCTACGCCAACACCGCGCCGGCGCTGGGCAGTCAGCTGAACCTGCGGCTCTACCGGCCGACCGGTGAGGGCGCCGCGGGCCAGGGCCTGGTGAACACCGGGGCGCCCGCGTACGACGCCACCGTGCGGGTCACCACCCCGACCGGCACCCAGATCTCCCGGCTCGACGGCGGGGGCGGCCACGGCGGCTTCCGCAGCTTCGACGTGCGGTTCGGCCTCGGCGCCCACCAGGGGCCGGTCACCGTCGACCTGAGGTGGCGGGACGCCGCCGGGGGACTGCACGAGAAGAGCGAGCAGCTCAGCCCCGGCACGCACACGCTCGTGCTGACCGACCAGGTCCAGGAGGTCCCGAACCGATGAGCGCGAGCGTGCAACCCCGAGCCGGCGGCGCCCCGGCGGCCGCACCGGCCGCCCCCGCGAAGCCGAAGGACCCGCGGTACCTCGCCCTGCGGAACTTCGCCCTCTCGATCAGCGTGTTCAACATCTTCGGCTACACCCTGCTCGGCTTCGAGCAGCCCTGGCTGTGGCCGTTCGTCGCGGTGTTCACCGCCTACGCCTGCGAGATCGGCTTCGAGCTGATCAGCGCCTGGGCCCAGCGCCGCGCCCCCCGCTTCCGCGGGAACGGGTTCCGCGGCGTGTACGAGTTCCTGCTGCCGGCCCACATCACGGCGCTCGCGGTCAACATGCTGACCTACGGCAACAACCAGCTGCTGCCGATCGTCTTCGGCGTGGTCATCGGCGTCGGGGGCAAGCACGCCCTGCAGGCACCGATCGCCGGCCGGATGCGGCACTTCATGAACCCGTCCAACTTCGGGATCACGATGTCGCTGGTGTGCTTCGGCTCGTGGTTCAGCATCGCGCCGCCCTACGAGTTCACGGAGAACGCGAACACCTTCTTCCGGGTGATGATCCCGCTGATCATCGCCACGGCGGGAACCGTGATCAACGCGCTGCTCACCAAGCGGACCCCGCTGATCGTCGGCTGGCTCGGCGCGTTCGCCATCCAGGCGTTCCTCCGGCACTGGATCTGGGACGTCGCGCTGTTCTCCGCGCTCGGCCCGATGACGGGTGTCGCCTTCGTGCTGTTCACCAACTACATGATCAGCGACCCGGGCACGACGCCGGTGAAGGGCCGGGCCCAGTTCGTGTTCGGCAGCTCGGTCGCCTTCGTGTACGCGATCCTGATGGTGTTCAACGTCGTCTACACGCTGTTCTTCGCCACCACGCTGGTCTGCGCCCTGCGCGGGCTCGGGTGGTGGGTCGTGCACCTGCGCCAGCGCTCCCGGCGGGCGGACGCCGCCGCCGGGGCGTCCGGGGGCGGAACGGCCGTCCAGCCGCAGCAGAGCCAGGTCGGGGCGGCCGTGGCGTGAGGCCGCACCGCGACCGCCAGGTGACACCGTGACCCCTCCGTGGCGCCGCCCGGGCGCTACCGCGCGGCGACGGCGGCCTCCACGGGCCGCTCCGGCGGCCGGAACGGCCCCCAGGTGAACGCGGGCAGCCAGGCGTCCGGCGCGGCGCTCCAGGCCAGTCCGGAGACCTGCCCGACCGTCCGCCGGCCGGTGAGCGAACGGAGCAGGTCGTGGCGGTGCCCCTGGAGGACGGCGGCCGGCTCGCCGTCACCGGCCTGCCACTCGGCGCCCGCCGTCCGGATGCGCAGCGCCGGAAGCCCGTGGGAGCGCACCGAGTTGGCGAAGCCCCGGACGACCAGGTCCAGGGCCGAGGGGTACGACGGCTGGTCCGCGACCACCGGCGCCCGGAGCGCGCCGCGCAGGTCGAGCTCGTGGGTGAACGCGTCCATCATCATCATGGTGTGCCGCAGCTGCGGCGTGTCCGAGAGCACCCGCTCCACCGGGCCGTCCAGCCGCGACCACTCCTCGAGCAGGCCGGCCAGGCCGGTGCCGGACTCGGCGTGCGGCACCTCCCACAGGTTGCCGGGCACGTCGGCGGCCACCGTCCGGCAGACCTCGACCAGGTGGCCGAGCAGGTCCAGGACGGTCCACCCGGGACAGGCGGGGACCGGGACGCCGGCCGCCCCGGGCCGGGCGGCGAGCAGCAGTTCGGTGATGTTCCGCCGGGACCGGCGGTAGGCCACGCAGTCGGGCGCCCGGTCCCAGAGCGGCTCGGGCGGGGCCTCGTCCTGCTGGTGACGCGTGTTCATGCGCGCACTCCTTCGATGGGACGGCCTGGACGGGGAACGGACCCGACGGTGCCGGGCACCCGGTCCCGCACGGCCCCATTCCACCGCGCCGCCGGGGATTTCGACAACACGGTCCGTGGCACCCCCGGGCGCGGTTTCCGAGGCCTTTCGGCGGCCTGGCCGAGGAAACCTCAGGTGAGGAAAGGCCGCTTGGTGAAAGGGAGTTCGGGTAGCGACGGTCGTCCGGCCGAAAAGAACGCAACCGCGGAGATGCGGCCGCCCCCGCCGCCCCCGGAGCATGGAGGGGCCGTCATACAGGACGCTGGGCTGGGAGGGATCGTGCCGACGACCTTCGGATCACTGCGCCGACTGGTGCTGACACCGTCACTGGCCTCGGTGGCCTTCGCCGGAAGGGGCTTCCCGGTGACCCCCACGGCCGCCACCGAACGCCTGGAGGCGGTGCCCCAGGCGGTGGTCTGCGGCTTCGAGTGGGGCATCGACGCCCGCAACCAGTGGGAGGTCGAGCGCCGGCTGCGCCTGGTCGACCCGGAGCAGCGCGGATTCGCCTACGAGGGCGCCACGATGGCCTTCACCGTCCTGGACGCGACGGGCCGGGGCAGTCGCACCCGCGACCTGCTGGCCGGGCCGGGGCAGCCGCACATCTTCCTGGCGTACATCGGCATCGGCTTCGCCATGGCGCGCCTGCCGCGGCCGCTGTGGCGCAAGGTGCTGCCGGACCTGGCCGGGACGCCGTACCACCCGACGATGAGCTGGCTGGCGGTCGACGGGTACGGCTTCGACCTCGCCTACTTCGGCACCCGGCGCTGGGTGGACGAGCAGCGCGAGGTGAAGCCGTACCCGTGGCAGGGCGCGCCGGAGTACTTCCGGCGGGCCGTCGACCAGGGCATCGGGCGGGCGCTGTGGTTCATCCACGGCGGGGTGCCGGAGCAGGTGGCCGTCGCGGTGCGGAGGTTCCGCGCCGACCGGCGGGCCGACCTGTGGAGCGGGGTGGGACTGGCCGCGACCTTCGCCGGCGGCGCCACGGCGGACGGCCTGGCCGTCCTGCGCGGGGAGGCGGGGGAGCACCGGGCGGAGCTCGCCCAGGGGTCGGTGTTCGCCGCGAAGGCGCGCGCGTACGCGGGCTTCGTGCCCGCGCACTGCGAGGCCGCCGCCACGGCCCTGACCGGCCTGTCGGTCGACGGGGCCGCGAAGCTGGCCGACGACTGCGCGGTGGACGAGCCCGCCGCGGCCGGCCGTGCCCCGGGCGCCGCCGCCGGACCGCCGGCGTACGAGCTGTGGCGGGCCAACGTGCGGACGCACTTCCGCGCCGCCGGGCAGCCGGATCGGCCCCGGCCGCCCGCGGCGGCCCCCGCGAACTGAGCAGGTGCGGAGAAGCCCCGCCGGAGCCGGCCGGGCACCATTCGCGTGGCAGCACACCGACGTGAGGAAGACCTGAGAGGAGAATGGCGTGCCCAGTGCATGGCGAACGCTCCGACGACGCGTTCTCACCCCGAGCACCTCGGAGACCCTACTGGAGAAGCGCGGCTTCCACCGGAAGTCACCGGACGCCCAGCACCTGCTGGAGTCGGTCGGCGGGCGGTTCCTGGAGGGCTACGCGTACGCGATGGAGGCCCGGGACCCGGCGGCGGCGGAGCTCCGCCTGGAGGGCGTTCCGGCCCCGTTCCGCGGCTTCGCCTACGAGGGCGCCGGCATGGGCTTCGCCGTGCTCGACGGGCTGCCGCTGTCCGGCCGCGGCTCGGTGGGGCGCTTCCTCGCCGGGCGGGGCGCGGACCACGTCTACATGGTCTACGTCGGGATCGGCTGGGCGATGGCCCGGCTGCCGAGGTTCCGCTGGCCGGACGTCGACGGGCTCGACCCGCTGCTGCGCTGGCTCGTGCTCGACGGGTACGGGTTCCACCAGGCGTACTTCCGTACCGCCCGGTACGTCCACGAGCAGTACCGCGAGCCGGCCTTCCCCTGGCCGGCCGGTGACACGCCGTCGTACGCCGGCCGCGCGATCGACCAGGGCATCGGCCGGGCCCTGTGGTTCGTCGGCGGCACCGACGCGGACCTGGTCGCGACCATGATCGAGAAGTTCCCGGAGTCCCGGTGGTCCGACCTCTACAGCGGGGCCGGACTGGCGGCCACCTACGCCGGGGGCGCGGACGAGGCGGAGCTGCGGGCGTTCCGGGACCGGGCCGGACCGCACCGGGCCATCGTCGCGCAGGGCAGCGCGTTCGCGGCCGAGGCCCGGCTGCGGGCCGGTCTGCTGGTCCCGCACACGGAACTGGCCACCCGGGTCCTCTGCGGCACGGGACCGGAGGAGGCGGCCAGGGTCACCCGAGACGTCCGGCCGGCCGGGCCGGTGCCGGGCGCGCTGCCCGCGTACGAGGTGTGGCGCCGGGCCGTCGCCGACCGCCTGGCGAACGACGGGGGGTGCTAGCCGTGCCCGCGACCCGCCGGGTGCCGCCAGGACCGCCGCGCCGGGCCGCCCCGGTCCTGCTGCGCAGGCTGGTGGGGGACCGGCTGGAGCTGATGCGCTCCGCCGCGCGGGAGTACGGCGACGCGGTCCGGATCTCCATCGGCCCCAAGACGCTCTACTTCTTCAACCACCCCGAGCACGCCAAGCACGTGCTCGCGGACAACGCGGCCAACTACCACAAGGGGATCGGCCTGGTGCAGGCCCGACGCGCCCTCGGCAACGGCCTGTTGACCAGCGAGGGCGAGCTCTGGCGCAAGCAGCGCCGGCAGATCCAGCCCGCCTTCCAGCACAAGCGCATCGCCCGGCAGGCCGGGGTCGTCGCGGAGGAGGCGGTCAAGCTGGTCGGCCGGCTGCGGGCGCACGAGGGCGGCGGGCCCGTCGACGTGGTCCACGAGGTGACGGCGCTCACCCTCGGGGTGCTCGGCCGCACGCTGCTGGACGTCGACCTCGGCGCCTTCGAGGCGGTCGGCCACGACTTCGAGGCCGTGCAGGACCAGGCGATGTTCGACATGGTCACCATGGGCGCGGTGCCCTCCTGGGTGCCGCTCGCCAAGCAGCTGCGCTTCCGGCGGGCCCGGCAGGACCTGCAGCGGGTGGTCGACCGGCTGGTCGCGGACCGGACCGCCCGCGACGGCGGGCGGAGCACGGGCGACGACGCGCTGTCCCGGCTGATCACGGCCACCGCGGAGGAGCCCGACCCCCGGGTCGGTCGGCAGCGGATGCGCGACGAACTGGTCACCCTGCTGCTCGCCGGCCACGAGACCACGGCGAGCACCCTCGGCTGGACCTTCCACCTGATCGACCGGCACCCCGAGGTGCGGGAGCGGCTGCACGCCGAGGCCGTCGAGGTGCTCGGCGACCGGCTGCCCGAGTTCGAGGACCTGCACCGCCTCCGGTACACCTCCAGGGTGGTGGACGAGGTCATGCGGCTCTACCCGCCGGTGTGGATCCTCCCGCGGCAGGCGCAGGCGGACGACGAGGTGGGCGGCTACCACGTGCCGGCCGGCGCCGACGTCCTGATCTGCCCGTACACGCTGCACCGCCACCCCCGCTTCTGGGACGCGCCCGAGCAGTTCGACCCGGAGCGCTTCGACCCGGACCGGGCCACGGACCGGCCGCGCTACGCCTACATCCCGTTCGGGGCGGGGCCGCGCTTCTGCGTCGGCAACCACCTCGGGCTGCTGGAGGCCGTCTTCACGATCGCCGTGGTGGCCCGGGACCTCCGGCTGGTCAAGGTGCCCGGCCACCGGGTGACGCCCGAGCCGATGCTGTCGCTGCGGGTGGCGGGCGGCCTGCCGATGACCGTGCACCCGGCCGGCTGAGGCACACCCTCCGTCGCGGCCCGGATCCCCCCGCAGAGGACCTCCGCGGGGGGATCCGGGCCGTAAGGACTTCGCCGTCCGTCGGGTCTTCACCGTCCTGTCGGGGCCGGCGGCGGCTCAGGCGCTGTCGGCCCGGGGGGCCTCGGCGACCTGGGACAGCTCGTTGAACGCCGTCGACCGTACGTCCAGCAGCGCCAGCAGGACCGGTGGGTCCAGGGCCCGGATCGGTCGCAGCCGCAGTTCCATCGGCAGCAGCGGCACGTCCGGCCGCACCTCGATCGGTCCGACCGATCCCACCGAGACCTCGCCGTCGCCGGTCAGCACCTCGTCGAAGGAGACGGGGACGGAGTGCGCCAGCAGGTACCAGGTGCCGCTCGGCACCCGGTCGAGCAGGAAGGCCCCGGGGCGGGGGAGGACGCAACAGGCGGCCGGCCGTCCCTCCGGGATCCGGGTCGGGAAGAGTCCGACGAACACCCGGCCGAGGTCCCCCGCGACCGAGGCCCGGATCTCGCCCCGGAACGTCGAGAGTTCCGCGCCGCGGCCCCGGCCGTGTAAGTCGACCTCGATCCGGGGAGTGAAGCCCCGGAGCTGACGGAACATCGTGGGGGAGGCGCCGACGCTGCTGGTGAACCGGGAGCTGAACGTGCCGACGCTGTTGTACCCGACCCGGTGGCTGATCTCCGTCACGGTGAACGTCGTCTCGATGAGGAGGCGTTTCGCGGTCTCCAGGCGTATGGCGGAGAGGAATCGCCGTGGCGAGACCCCGGTCATCCGTTGGAACTCACGGGAGAAATGGAATTTGCTGTACATGGCCGCCTGCGCCATATCGTCTATGGTCAGCAGCTCGCCGATGTTCTCGTGCATGGTCTCGATGGCCCGGGTCACGGCTTGCTCGATGGCAGATTTCATGATCGACTCCAGGTTCTCTGCTGTACATGCGAATGAACAGAAATTCCGCCCGTGCGATGGTCGGGTACGAAAGTCGCGGCCGTGGTTTCCGGGCCGGCGGTCAGAGAGGCCATGGCATGCGAAGGCGTCCCCCGCCGGAAAGGGGAGGACGAAAGGGGGCCGCCGCCATAACGAGAGACGACGTTATCAGTTGGTGCATGACAAGTGCAATGGCGCGTTGGCACATTCCGTTGGCATGTCTGAAAGTTGGGATGCCGGGGGGGTTCGTATGTTTGAACCCGATTGTCAAGGGCGATTGCCGGAACGGGCGGGATCGGGTGCGCACCACTGCCGACCCGCGGTGGGGGATGGTGCGCTCACGGGTCAACGCCGCCGCGCGGCCGCCGGGTTGAGGCCGCCGAAGCCGATCAACGCTCCTCAGCAACGCAGGAGATGCGGAGGTGGAGGTATTGCCCGGACGATGCCAAAGTCGCGTATGCGAATCGGGGTCGGCCGGTGCGTCGGGCCCGTTTTTTCGACGACCACCTGAGGAGATGCCGGTGGGCTCGCGTATCCCAGATCAGCAGGATTACCGCACCATGACGCTCGAGGCGTTCGCGGACACGATCGTCCCGGGGGAGAAGCGCTCCCCCGACGACCAGGCCGTGGCCGGCGCCTCGACCGGAGGCGGCGCGGTGCAGGCAGGCGCCATCGAACTGCTGGAGACGCCCGCGACCGGGCTCTCGAACGCCCTGGACGACTACGAGCAGGCGCTCAACCGCCACGCCCGCGCCTACGCGGAGGAGCACGGCCCGCCGCTCGACGACGCGGTGCCGCCGTTCGTCGCCCTTCCGTTCGCGGACCGCACCGGCCTGGTGCGGACGCTGACCGGCCCGGACCACCCGGAGCGCGAACTGTGGGTCCTGCTGGCGCTGTTCAGCAACATGGCCTACGACACCGCCGCCCACCTGCACACCGCGGACGCGATCGCGGCGGGCCACCCCGGCCTCACGGCGATGGGGTTCATGGACCCGGACGCCGACGGCCTGTGGCGGTTCTCCGACTTCTCGTACCGGCGGCAGCTGGCCGAACCCCACCCGGGCACCACGTCCACAGGGAGCCCCGCATGACGAGCACCGAGAGCACCGACGTCCTGATCGTCGGCAGCGGCTTCGGCGGCGCCATCGCCGCCTACCACCTGGCGGCCGGCGGCGCGCGGGTCACCGTGCTGGAGCGCGGCCCGTGGCTGGAGGCGCCCGACTTCGAGCACGACTTCCTGCTCGGGTCCTCGTACACCCGCATCTTCGACTTCGTGGTCGGCGACGGCATGAGCCTGCTCGGCGGGAACTGCGTCGGCGGCGGCAGCGTGGTGTACTTCGCCGCGATGCCGCGCGCGCCCCGGTTCGCCTTCGAGCGCCGCGGCGGCATCGGCCGCCGGATGTGGCCGGCGGCCATCACCCGGGACACCCTCGACCCCTGGTACGACCGGGTGGCCGAGGCGCTGCCGATCACCCAGCAGGACTGGAACGACGTCACCTACGCGGGTGGCCTGTTCGCCGCCGCCTGCGACCACGCGGGGCGCACCGCCAACCCCGTCCCGGCCGCCATCGACCGGGCGAAGTGCACCAACTGCAACTGGATGATGTCCGGTTGCCGCTTCGACGCGAAGCGGTCGCTGCTGCTGAACTACCTGCCCGCCGCGCTCGCGCACGGGGCCGAGATCCGGCCGTTGCACGAGGTGCAGCGGCTCTCCCGGACGGACGGCGGCGGCTACCGGGTGCACTACGAGGTCGTCGACGACACCGACTACCGGGTGCACGTCGGCAGCGGCACGATCGACGCGAAGATCGTCGTGCTCGCGGCCGGCGCCGGCGCCACCCCGGTGATCCTCCAGCGCTCCGAGGCGGACCTCGGCACGATGCCCTCCGCCGTCGGCCGCTACTTCTCCGGCAACGGGGAGCGCCTCAACACGGCCGTCGTCGACGAGGACCGGGCCCGCGACCTGCTCGGGCTCAAGCGCTCCGACGGCCTGGCGTTCGGGGCCAACCAGATCGGCAAGGGGCCGGTCGTGGCGAGCTGGGACAACCTCGACGGCTCGCTCCCGGAGCACTCGCGGTTCTCCCTGGAACAGCTCTACTTCCCGCCCGGGTTCGGCACCATCCTGGCGCAGGTGCCCGACGCGACCGGCCCCGGCTGGTTCGGCGTGGAGAAGAAGGAGATGGTCCGGCGGTGGCAGTCCTGGCTGACCGTCTTCACCATGGTCGAGGACGACAACGAGGGCGTCTTCGGCCCGCCGCCGGCCACCGGCAACGCGGACCGGATCTCCCAGCAGATGCTCGGGCGCGGACCGATCAGGTACCGGCCGACCGAGAACACCCTGCGCGGCTGGGCCGAGTCGGACGCCGTGGTGAAGGACATCCTGGAGCGCGACGGCCTGGCCCGCGTCATGCCGTGGACCAACGACCTGGTGGGCGCGTACACCGTGCACCCGCTGGCGTCCTGCCGGATCGGCGACGACCCGGGGACCTCGGCGCTCGACGACCGGCACGAACTCCGCGACCACCCGGGCATCTTCGTCACCGACGGCTCCGCCGTCCCGGGAGCGCTCACCGTCAACCCCGCGCTGACGATCTCCGCGCTCGCCGAACGCGCCGTCCCCGGCATCGTGCGCGCAGCGCGGGAGCGCGGCGTGAACGTCCGGTACGGCGCGCCCTCGCCGGACGGCGGGACCAGCGGACGGCGCGGGGTGCGGACGCAACTGCCCGGCCTGACGCGGCCTTAGGGCGTGTCTGACCATTGGCGTCGCACACCCGGCGGGAATTGTCAGACACGTCCCAAGCGCGCCACGGCGACAGATCGAGCCAGAGAGGAGGAGACCGATGGTGATACCGCTGCTGCGGCCGGCCCTGCGGCCGCTGGCGCAGATCCGCCGGGTCGCCCCGGTCCGCCCGGCCGACGCGGGGAAGGAGGTGGCCCGGGTCTACGCCGAGGTCGAGCGGGAGTTCGGCCTGCTCGCACCGCCGATCGGCCTGCACGCGCCCTCGCCGGCGGTGCTCGCCGCCTCGTGGGTGATGCTCCGGGAGACCCTGCTCGCCGCCGGGCGGGTCGATCGGGCGCTCAAGGAGGCGGTGGCCGTCGCCGTGTCGGAGGCCAACGCCTGCCCGTTCTGCACGGAGGTGCACGGCGCGACGCTGGCCGCGCTGCGGCCCGGACCGGCGGCGTCCGCCGGGGCCCGGGCGGCGGCGGGGAGGGAGCGGGAGGTGGCCGACTGGCTCCGGGAGACCGGGGACGGCGCGGGCGGCCGGGGTGCGCGACCGCCGTTCCCCGCGGACCGGGTGCCCGAACTGGTCGGCGTGGCGGTCACCTTCCACTACCTGAACCGCATGGTCAACCTGTTCCTGGAGGAGAGCCCGCTCCCGGCCGGCCTCCCGGCGCCCGCGCGGTCGGCGGCGACGGCCGTGCTCGGCCGGGTGACGTTGGCCGACCGGATCACCAGT
>NZ_JBSFJC010000158.1:0-16909 GCF_053597855.1 Kitasatospora sp. NPDC001225 | reverse complement strand
CGCGGTGGTGTTCGGTGAGGAGCAGGTTTCGTATGGCGAGCTGGACACGTGGTCCTCGCGGATCGCGGGCCGGCTGCGTGGCCGGGGCCGCCGGGGCGACGGTGGTACGGCCCGGCCGGGACGCCACGCCGCCCGGCGCCGCCGTCGCCGGGCCCGCGGCCGGGTCCGCGGTGGCGGGCGCCGCCGCCCTCGTCGAGGCCGGCCGCCCGCCCGCCGGACAGCCGTCCGCCCCCGCGCAGGCCCCCGTACCGTCGGGCGGACCGGGCACGGGCGAGAGCCCCGCGCCCGCCGCCGGGCCCGGACCGGCCACCGCCCCGCCGTACGCCACGTCCGCAGCCCCGCCGCCCGCGCCGGTCCCCGCCGCGCCCGCCGCCCCGGCCCCCGCCCCCGCCGTGGGCCAGAGCCCGGCCGCGCCCGCGCCGACCTCCGCCGCCCCGGAGCGCCCCGCCCCCGGCGAAACGGCCACCCCCACGACGCCCGCGACCCCGACGCAGTCCGCCCAGCCCACGCCGCAGCCCAAACCGCCCCTGCCCGCCGAGGCGCGGATCACCGGCACCAACGGCGCGCTGGACAACTACTCCTCCAACGACCAGGACGGCAACACCGTCGGCACCTACTTCGCCAACGGCACGGCGGCGCAGCTCTGGCGGCTGGACCGGGTCGCCGACGGGATGTACTACCTGCGCAACGCCTCCAGCAACTTCACCAAGGTGCTGGACCAGGACCGCAGGAGCGGACTGGTGCAGATCTGGACGAGTCCGCCGGCCGACTGGAACCAGGTCTGGGCCATCGCGCAGGTCCCGGGCGGCTACCGGATCGCCAACGTCGCCACCCAGCTGTGCCTGACGTCCGAGGGCATCGGCGTCGGGACCCACGTGGCGTCCTGCACGGGCGCGCAGAACCAGGTGTGGACGTTCAACTGAGCCGTCGGCCGGGCATCCCCGCTCCCGGGCCTCCCGCCGCCGCCCGGATCCGACCGGAGACCGCCGTCGACCGGGGCCGCGACGGCGAGCTGTACGACTACGACGCGGACGACGCCGGGTTCGTCCGCGATCCGGGGGCCGGGGCGGCGCTGTGGGCGGTGCCACGGCCCCGGGTCACCACGGGGCCATCACCAGCTCGCCGATCACCTGGAGGCCGACTCGTGCCGCCAGCCACGGGGCGCGTTCGGCCTCGACATGCTTGACGTGCACGAACACCGTGTGGTCGGCCGCCGGCTCCGTCAGGTCGAGGTCCCGGGCATGCGCGCAGACCGTCACGTAGGCGCCCCTGGGACCTCCGGCACCGAGGCCGATGTCGGGAGCCTCCGGCCAGCCGGAGAAGTCCCAGCGGACCGACACCGGGCATGCCCCCGCCGCCGCCAGGACCGGCCGCACCACGTCCGCGGACATGCCCCAGCCCATCAACCGGACCGGGAGGTGGGCCGACGGCGGGTCACCCCTGTCGGAGGAGCCGTGTCCGGCGCCGTCGGCCCACCACTCGGCACCCGGCAGGAGGCCCAGGAGCCGTTCGAGGGCCCGCGCGTCGGGAACGCGCGCGTCGAAGTCGACCTCGAGCTCCTGGGTGTCGGCGAGATCCAGCAACCGCCCGGCGGCCCGCAGGGCCTCGTCGAGGTCCGCCGTCCTCAGGACCGGTCGCGCGTAGGAGTTGGCCATGGCGGGGAGTCTGCCAGGGCGCCCGCACTCGGAGATACCGGTTTTGTCCGCGCCCTGGACCTGCCGGCGTCCCCCCGTCCCCCTCGGAGGCGCCCCCAGGTCGGCTCGCCGGACCGGGCGGACCTCCGGCGGGTCACGCCGGCAGCCAGGACGGCCACTGCCGGCGCGGCCGGACGGCGGGCCGGGCCGGGCCGATCAGCTCGCGCAGCCGGGCGGCCTCGGGGGAGCCGATGGAGGCCAGGATGTCGTAGGCCTCCGACCGGTGCGCCCGGGCCGCCTCCCCGACGGCATCCCCGGCATCCCCGGTGCCCTCGGCGGCCGCGCGGTCGGCGAGCGCGTCGCCGAGCGCCGCCAGGGCCAGCCCCCGCCCCCGGCGGTCGCCGTCGAGCGTCAGCACCTCCACCGCCCGACCGGCCGCCGCCACCGCCTCCTCGCCGCGGCCGACGGCGCGCAGCGACTCGGCGAGCCGCAGCAGCGTACGGCCGGTGCGGCGCCGGTCGTCCGGCCGCAGCAGGGCCAGGGCGTTGCGGTGGTGGCGCAGGGCCTGCTCGTACTCGCCGCGGTCGTGGGCGATCGTCCCCAACGAGTCCAGGGCGAGCGCCTGGAGTTCGTGGTCGGCGAGCTCGTGGCAGATCAGCAGCGACTGGTCGACGACGCGCACCGCCGCCTCGGAGCGGCCGAGCCCGGTGAACGCGCCCGCCAGGTTGAGCAGTTCGGCCGCCACCGAGCGCCGGTCGCCGAGCCGCTCCCACACCGAGATCGCCGCCGTGAAGCCGTCGACCGCGTCACCCGGCCGGCCGACCTGGGCGAACAGGGCGGCCAGCGAGGCATGGGCCAGGGCGAGCAGCGGCCCCGGCAGGTCGTGGGCGGTGCACAGGTCGCGGGCCCTGAACAGCTCGGCGAGGGCCGCGGGTTCGGAGCCGACCTCGGTCAGCAGCCGTCCGAGCACCAGCCGGGCCCTGACCTCGCCCGTCCGGTCGCCCGCGCGGACGGCGGCGTGGAGCAGCACCTTGGCCGCGTGCCCGAGCGGCCGGGCGGCCTGGCCGGTCTCGCACAACAGGACGTAGCCGAGCAGCAGTTCGGCCGCCAGGTCGAGCCGGGGCGGCTCGGGGAGGGCGGCGTACTGGCCGACCAGCGCGCCGATGCCGCGGTAGTCGCCGCGGCCGTGGGCCGCCGCCGTACCGCAGCCACCGCCACGGGCGGCGGCACCGGTGAAGGGCAGGGCGGCGCGGGCGGCGGCCGGGCCGAGGGCCGCGACGGTCTCGCCGTGGTGACGGGCCACCAGGCGGGTGAGGACGGCGGCCGGCCGGTCCCCCTCCGCCTCCGCTTCCCCCTCCGGGGCGAGCTGCAGGGCGAAGGCGCGCAGCAGGTCGTGGTACCGGTAGCGGTCCGGCGGCGCCGTCTCCAGCATCGAGCAGTCGACCAGCGACTCGGCCAGCTCCTCGGCCTCCTGCTCGGGCAGGCCGAGCACCGCCGCGACCGCCCCCGGCGACAGGTCGGGCACCTCCGGAACCGCCAACAGGCGGAAGGCCCGGGCCTGTTCGGGCGTCAGCTGGTCGTAGCCGAAGCGGAACGCCGACTCGACGGCGAGGTCCCCGGCGCGCAGCACGTCCAGCCGGCGGCGGTCCCCGGCCAGCTTGTCGAGCAGCCGGGCCATCGACCAGCCCGGCCGGCAGGCGAGGCGCGCGGCGAGGATCCGTACGGCCAGCGGGAGGTGGCCGCAGAGCCGCACGAGCTCCCCGGCGGTGTCCGCCTCGGCCCGCAGCCGCTGCCCGCCGACCACCCGTTCGAGCAGGCCCAGGGCCTCCTGCGGGGCGAACGCGGTCAGCTCGACGACGTGCGCGTTGGGAAGCGAACCGAGCCTGGCCCGGCTGGTGACGAGCACGGCGCAGCCCGCCCGGCCGGGCAGCAGCGGCCTGATCTGCTCGGCGTCCCGGGCGTTGTCGAGGACCACCAGCACCCGCCGGCCCGAGAGCAACGAGCGGAACTGGGCGGAGCGTTCGGCGAGCCCGGGCGCCAGCCCCTCCGGCGGCACGCCCAGGGACCGCAGGAAGGCGCCCACCGCCTCCTCGGGCCGGGTCGGGCGGCCGTCGGCCCCGTGCAGGTCCAGGTAGAGCTGGCCGTCGGGGAAGTCCGCGGCCAGCGTGTGCGCGACGTGGACGGCCAGCGCCGTCTTGCCCACGCCGCCCAGCCCCGACACCGTCGCCACGGGCATGGTGCCGGGGGAGAGCAGGACGGCCCGCAGCGCCTCGGTCTGCGCCTCGCGGCCGGTGAAGTCGGCGAGGTCGGCCGGGACTTGGGTCGGCCGGACCGCCGCCGGGTACGGCGCACGGGCCGCGGCGGCGGGCCGGGCCGTTGTCGGTGCGGACGCGGGCGCGGACGCAGGCGTGGACGCCGAGGTGGGCGCGGGCGCCACGAGCGCGGCGTCGGCCACCAGGATCCGGCGCTGCAACTCGCGCAACCCGGGCCCGGCCGAGACGCCGAGCTGCGCCCGCAGCCGCCGGTCCGCCGCGCGGTACACGCCCAGGGCCTCCGCCTGCCGGCCGGTCCGGTAGAGGGCGAGCATCAGCAGTTCGGAGAACCGCTCCCGGAGCGGGTACTCGGCGACCACGGCGGTCAGTTCGGCGACGGCCTCGCCGGACGGCCCGGCCTCGACCTCGGCCTCCAGACAGGACTCCAGGACGGTCACCCGGCGCTCGGCCCACTCGCCGCGCTGCCGCTCGGCGTACGGGCCGGGCAGCCCGGTCATCGGCTCGCCCTGCCACAGCGCCAGCGCCGAGCGGAGCACGGCGGCGGCGCGGGCGTGCTGCCCGCCGGCGCGCAGCTCCCGCGCCTCGCCGAGGAGTTCCTCGACCCGGTAGGTGTCCAGCCCGCCGGCGTCCAGGGCGAACAGGTAGCCCCCGCTGAGCGTGGTCGGCGCGGCGGGCCCCAGGACGCGGCGCAGGCGGTGGACGTACGTCCGGATCACGGCGGAGGGCTTGGCGGGCGGATCATCGCCCCACAGGTCGTCGACCAACTGACCGGTCGACACCGGGTGATTGGCCCTCAGCAGCAGCGCGAGCAACAGGCTCCGCTGCTGCGGCGATCCGAGCACGAGCTCGCCGCCGTCCCGCCACCCCCGCAGCGGCCCCAGCACCGTGAACCGTAAACCACCCACCGGCCAATCCCCCTCCGCCCGCACACGATCCCCCGGCCGCGCATTTTACCGACCGCATCACCCCTGGTCAGGGACGAGGCCCCGGGCCCGTCCGGGAGTACGGGGATACCCTGGCCGCCGGCCCGGGAACGAGGGGGAGACCATGACGCACGCGACGGCACCGGACGGCACCCGCATCGCCTACCAGTTGCGCGGCGAAGGGGCGCCACTGGTCCTGCTGGCCGGCCAGGCCAACGACCACCACTGGTGGGACGCGGTCCGCGCCGACTTCCACCCCGCCCGCGCCACCCTCACCCTCGACCACCGCGGCACCGGCGGCAGCGACAAGCCCGACACCCCGTACAGCACCGAACAGTTCGCCCGGGACGTCGTCGCCGTCCTCGACGACCTCGGCATCGACCGGGCCGACGTCTACGGCACCTCCATGGGCGGACGGGTGGCCCAGCAGCTCGCCGCCCGCCACCCGCACCGGGTGCGCGCCCTGGTCCTCGGCTGCACCTCACCCGGTGGCCCGCACGGCGTCGAACGCGGCGCCGACGTCCGCCGCGCCCTGGCGCAACCCGACCCCGAGGCCGCGCGACAGGCCCTGCTGGAGCTGATGTACACCCCCCGGTGGCTCGACTCCCACCCCGGCCCGCACCACACCCTCGGCGACCCCGCCATGCCCGCCCACGCCCGCCGCCGCCACCTCGCGGCCAGCAACCGGCACGACGCCTGGGACCTCCTGCCGGCCATCGGCGCCCCCACCCTGGTCCTCCACGGCGCCGACGACCGGCTCAACCCCGCCGCCAACGCCCCCCTGCTCGCCGCCCGCATCCCCGGCGCCCGCGCGCACCTGATCCCCGGCGCCCGGCACGCCTACTTCGAGGAGTTCCGCACCACCGCGAGCCCCCTCGTCCTGGACTTCCTCACCACCGCCCCGCACCGGCCGTAGGCACGGCAAGCGGAAGGACCGGTTTCGGCCAGTCGTGTCGCCGGTGGATACAACCGATCACATCTTCGGCATGCTGACCGCTCACGTTGTCCGGACACACGACAAGGGGAGAAGGCCATGCGTCGAATCGCGGCTCTGGGGGCGGGGGCGGCACTGCTGGTGGCCGCCGGTGTGATGGCGGCGCCGAGCGCCTCGGCGACCTCGTACTGCAGCACCACCCAGGGGACGAACTGGGGCTCGGTGAGCTGCCAGACCACCGCCACGAAGAACCACTGGCAGCTGGTGCTGGTCTGCAACAACGACAACGTCAAGGGCAGCCAGGCGACCGTCAACGGCCTCTGGCACATGGGCAACGGCAGCGACACCCTCTACTGCCCCACCGGCTACAGCGCGGCGTACACCAAGGTCAACAACGACAACTGAACCTCCGGCCCCGGGAGTCGGCTGTTCGGTCGGCGAGCCCGCCGCCGCCCGCGGTGGGCGGGCCCGGCGACCGGGCAGGCCCGTACAGTCCCGGTCATGACCGACACCACCGCGTCGTGGCGCGAACGTGAACGCACCACCGTCTTCAGCAAGTTCGGGCGGTCCGTCGACCGCGTCGGGTTCGAGCTGCCCGACGGCAGGACGGAGGAGTTCTACCTCAAGCGCGAGAGCCCGGGCGGCGCGGTGCTCGCCCTCACCCCCGACCGGCGCGTGATCCTCGCCCGCCAGTACCGGCCCGGCCCCGACCGCGTGCTGTACGAACTGCCCGGCGGCCTCCTGGACCCCGGCGAACAGGCGGTGGACGCCGCCGCCCGTGAGCTGCTGGAGGAGACCGGCTACCGGGGCCAGGCCCGCGCCGCCGGCTCGTACTGGCTGGACGCCTACTCCGACGTCCGCCGCTACGCCTTCGTCGCCACCGACTGCGTCAAGGTCGCCGAACCGCGGCCGGAGCGCAACGAGTTCATCGACGTCACCACCGTCGACCTGGACGATTTTCGCACCCGCGTGCTGCGCAGCGGCGAGATGACCGACACCGCCGCCGCCTACCTCGCCCTGGACGCACTGGGCCTGCTGTGAGCCGGGCGATTCCTGGGCCCGGACCGCGTGCACGGCGGTCCGGGCCTGAGGGTCAGCCGGTGGTATCGGTCAGCAGCCGTCCTGGGGCCGCTTCCCGCAGTGCACGCCCGGACATGAGGCCCGGCAGTTCCGGCAGGCGCTCGGCCCGGCGCTGGAGGAGGTGGACCTTCGCCTCGGGGAGATCGGCGACGCGCAGCAGCTGCCAGCCCTGGCCCCGCTGGTAGTAGCGCGACAACTGTTCCTGGGCGGTGCCGCGACGCACCCAGCGGATGCCGTTCACGGCAGCGTGGTCAAGGGCCCACCAGGCGAGCAGGCGTCCGAGGCGGTAGGGATTCGGCCGGGTGAAGCTGGTCGTGAGGAAGAGGCTGGGCTCGGCACGGTCCTCGTCCGTGAAGCCCCACGGGGGGAGGGCGTCCTCCCGCATGATCGTCGTGCAGCCGACGACACCGCGTCCCCGGTGCTCCAGCACCCACACGGGAATGTCCGGGTTCGCGGCCTGGGCCCCGAACTCGTCGGCCGCCGCCTCGCACTCGCCGAGCCCGCGCTCCGACAACCAGCGGGAACGCTCGCGGATCATGTCGGCGATCGCGGCAGCGTCTGCCGCGATCGCCTCGCGCATCCGAAACACCGGTGGCTCCTCTCCTGCGTGATGGTTCTTCGGGCTGGTCAACGGCATGGCCACCACCGCGGCGTACGGCGAGCACGTCAGCGTGCTGCGCAGGAAGTCGGACCCGCCGACTTTCTGCGCAGTGGGGTCAGGTGCGGGTGTTGCGGGTGGCTGCGCGGGCGCGGCAGTGGGCGAGGGCGTACTTGATGCGGGTCTCGGAGTGGTGGGTGGTGGTGAGGAGTTCGCCGGCGGTGGTGAGGGTGGTCCAGTAGAGGGTGGGGTTGCCGGTGCGGGGCATGGGGTGGGTGGTGGTGAGGGAGAGGTAGGCGGTGGTGAGGTTGCCGGTGGTGAACCAGCGGGTGAGGCCGTGGTGGTGGCCGGGGCGGAGGCTGCCGTGGGCGTCGACGGCGGTGAGGAGGTGGTCGACGATGGTGAGTTCGGTGTCGGTGAGGGACTTGGGGATGTCGAAGACGCCGAGGGCTTCGAGGAGTTCGCCGGTGTCGGTCTCGGTGCCGGGGGTGGGGTCGGCGAGGAGGGCGTCGTAGCAGTCGTTGAGGCGGCGGGTGGTTTCGGCGTGGGGGATGGTGAGGGCGAGGCAGACGGCGCGGGCGGAGGGCAACGGCTTGCGGGTGCGGCGGGCGAGGAGGGCGTACGTCTCGGCGGGGGTCCGGCCACGGGAGAGGGCGTGGCGGGCCAGGGTCGTGAGGTGCATGGGGGGTTCGGGCTTTCAGGCGGTGACGAGGGCGGGGGTGGGGGACGGGGCGATGTGGGCCCAGACGTACTTGCCGATGCCGTCGGGCTGGGAGGAGCAGCCCCAGCGTTCGGCGAGTTCGTTGACGAGGAGCAGGCCGCGGCCGTGTTCGGCGTCCGGCGCGGCGGCTCGGAGGGTGGGGTGGGTGGGGTGGGTGGTGCCGGCGTCGTGGACTTCGAGGCGGAGGCGGGAGTTGACGAGGGTGAAGCGGATCTCGATGGGGTGGTCGTCCGGCGCGTCGGAGTGCTGGACGGCGTTGGCGAAGAGTTCGCCGAGGAGGAGTTCGGCGGTGTCGGCGTAGCGGTCGCCGGAGGGCAAGCCGGAGAGGTACGCGCGGAGGAGGTAGCGCGCCAGGGGCGTGGACTCGATGCGGGAGTCGAGGCGCGCGACGAACATGCGGGGGCGGCGGGTTTTGAGCATGGCGAAGTACCTCGGGGGAGGGTGCGTGCGGGGGGAGTGCGCCGTGCGCGACTGTTGCTGAAGGCCCGGACCGCGCCCATGGCGGTCCGGCCTGGGGGGTGTCGCCTTGGTCAGCCGACCGGGACCGGGACGCCCTGGATGAGGAGGGGGAGGCCGTCGCCGTGCTCCCAGGCGTCCCAGGCGTCCTCGACGCGGCGGTACTGGTCGTCGGCCATGGCGTCGCGGAGCTGGTGGCGGGGGACCCAGTGGAGGGCGTGGATCTCCTCCGGGGGCTGGTGGTGGCGGACGAGTTCGGCCTGCTGGGGCGTGAGCATCCCGCCCGCGTAGACGAGGTCGAGGCCCTCGGGGAACTCGGCGGCGGGCACGTAGTCGATGGTGAGGATGGTGCGGAGGGGCAGGACGAGCCCGGTCTCGGTCTCCAAGTGCCGGCGGGCCGCGAGGTGGGGGAGCTCGTCCTGCTCGGCGCTGCCGCCGGGGAGGACCAGGCCGTCCCGGTAGAGGGGATCGACCAGGAGGACGAGGAGTTCGCCCGACCCGGCGGGGTCCTCGCGCAGGGCGAAGACCTGCTGGCCCGACCGGCGGGCGGGGGGTTTGGTCATGATGCGGGTCCTGCTCAACTCTGCTCCAGGTACGAGGAATTGGTGGCGAGCGAAAGCGGTCGCCCGTCGATGGGCCGGCGGTAGGGCGGCCGAAGTGCCGCTTTCCTGAGCGCTACCTCCACGAAGACGCTCGCGCGGCTCACCCTCCTCCAGGGCGCTGAAGTCCAAGACGACTTCGTGGAGTTGGTAGAGGGGCGCGGGATTCCGCGCGTGATGCATGGGGTCTCCGAATGTTGCTCTGCGCGCCCGGTGAATCACCAGGTGTAGCCATAGTGGCGTGATCGCCTCTACGATTGCCAGCGCCTTACCCTTGACAGCAATGTCGTGTGAAGGAGCTGAACGATCATGACTGAAGCCGATGTTGACGCCCAGGCATCGCCACAAGTCCGCTTCGGCCAGGAACTTCGCAGGTCACGCCGGGCAAAGCGGTGGCCGCAGACTGAAGTGGCCAGGCGCCTGGGATACTCCGGTGCGCACATCTCATATGTCGAGAACGGCAAGCGTTCCCCAACAAGGCCCTTGGCTGTTAAGGCCGATGAGGTGTTCGAGTCGGGCCAAAGGTTCTACGAGTTGTGGCGGCGATTCAGTCGGGCGGCACTTCTTGAGGGATTCGCTGAGTTTGCTGACGCCGAAGCCCGGTGCCGACGGCTGCGAACGGTCGGCCTGATCATCGTTCCCGGCCTCCTGCAGACCCCCGCGTATGCGAGGGCACTGGCACAGGCAGCCGTGAGACGGGGTGCGATCACCCAGACCGAGGCCGATGAACGAACCGACTATCTGGCCCTGCGCCAGGAGATCCTTGGACGGAAGAACCCGCCAACGATTCACGCAGTGATCGAGGAGGGAGTGTTGCTGCGCCCCGTAGGCGGCCCTCAGGTCATGGCCGAGCAGCTGCTGCACCTTGAGGACCTGGCCGAGCGTCCGAACATCACACTGCAGATTGCCCCGTTCAGCATGGGAGAGAACCTCTCCTTCACACTGCCGGTGGTTCTGTTGAACCTTCCGGACCACACAGTCGTGGGCTACGCGGAGTCGACAGCGCGGGGCCATCTTGAGCGCTCACGCGCAACGGTCGCGGGGTGGGAAAGTGACTACGATCAGCTACTGGTGGAAGCGCTGCCGAAGGCCGCATCCCTGGAGAAGCTCCGCAGGGCCCGAAAGGAATTCCAATCATGACCGACCGTGTAGACCTGTCCAGCGCTTCCTGGGTCAAGTCCTCGTACTCCAACAACGGCGGCGACTGTGTCGAGGTCGCTCCCGGCCTCCCCGGCCTGGCCCCTGTCCGTGACTCCAAGGACCCCCAGGGCCCGGCTCTCGTCTTCCCGGCTGAGGCCTGGGTGTCGTTCGTTGTGGCTGTCCGCAGTGGTGAGTTCGGCGACGTCTGAATCGGAGCCTGAAGGCAGCCCTGCTGGGGGCGGTTCCAGGGGTACCGCGACACGTGGTCGATCTACCAGGCTCAGGCTGTGAAGAGGCAGTCAAACGCTCGGCTGGGGGTTCCCAGCCGAGCGTTTTTGCGTGAGCTGGGGAGGGCACGGGAGGGTTATGGAACTTGACCTCGCCGGCGCCGGATGGCGGAAGAGCACGTACAGCAACAACGGGGGCAGTTGCGTCGAGGTGGCGGATGGCTACCCGGGTGTCATGCCGGTCCGGGACTCCAAGGATCCGGAGGGGCCGGCCCTCGTCTTTCCGGTCAAGGAGTGGGAGTTGTTCGTTACCGCTGTCCGCAGTGGTGAGTTCGACGTACTTTGAGGGGATGACGATGCACGACGGCATCACCCTCGACCAGGGCGGCTACGGCTGGGCCAAGTCCAGCCACTCGGCTGGTGAGAACGGCAACTGCATCGAGGTCGGCCGGACCCTGTCCGGCGCCATCCCGGTGCGCGACACCAAGCAGCATCGGCGCGGCCCCGTCCTGGAGTTCACCCCCGTGGCGTTCCAGGGCTTCCTCGACGCGGTCAAAGCGGGCGAGTTCCCGGTTCAGCTGTGGCGGGTGAAGTAGATCGGGGGAGGGGGCGGAAGGACTATGAGCGCTATGGAACTTGACCTTGCCGACGCCAGGTGGCGGAAGAGCACGTACAGCAACAACGGGGGCAACTGCGTCGAGGTGGCGGACGGCTTCCCGGGTGTCATGCCGGTCCGGGACTCCAAGGATCCGGAGGGGCCGGCCCTCGTCTTTCCGGTCAAGGAGTGGGAGTTGTTCGTCGTTGCGGTCCGCAGCGGCGAGTTCGACGTGCTTTGAGAGGAGTGTCATGGCCGACTGCCGAGATCTGTCCGGCGTTTCCTGGGTCAAGTCGACGTACAGCCAGCAAGGTGGCAACTGCCTTGAGATCGCGCTTGGCTTCCGTGAACTGATGCCTGTCCGAGATTCCAAGGACCCCCACGGCCCCGCCCTGATCTTCCCGGCCGAGGCCTGGGCGTCGTTCGTCGCGGCTGTCCGCAGTGGCGAGTTCGGCGAGGTCTGAGCCCGAGCCAGAAGAGGAGTCTCTTGCCTGGCGGCACGTGGTTGGTCGTGGCGCAGCTCCCCGGCCGGGCGTTTTTGTGCGAGCGGGGGAGGGCACGGGAGGGTCATGGAACTTGACCTTGCCAGCGCCAGGTGGCGGAAGAGTACGTACAGCCAGCAAGGCGGCGACTGCCTTGAGGTTGCGCGTGGCTCTAGAGAATCGATGCCGGTCCGAGACTCCAAGGATCCCCAGGGTCCGGTCCTCGTCTTCCCGGCGGAGGCCTGGGTGTCGTTCGTCGCTGCTGTCCGCAGCGGCGAGTTCGACGTACTTTGAGGGGATGACGATGCACGACGGCATCACCCTCGACCAGGGCGGCTACTGCTGGGCCAAGTCGAGCTACAGCAGCAGCGAAAACGGTAACTGCGTCGAGGTCGGCCGGACCGTGACCGGCGCCGTCCCGGTGCGCGACACGAAGCAGCACCGGCGCGGCCCTGTCCTGGAGTTCACCCCGGCGGCGTTCCAGAGCTTCCTCGATGCCGTCAAAGCGGGCGAGTTCCCGGTTCAGGGCTGATCGGCAACAGGGGGCCGTCCGGGTCGTGACGGCTCGCTCCCCGGGCGAATCCCGCCCAGGTGCTCGCCTTCGCCGCTGTCCCGGGCGCAGGCTGCTTCCGTGACCGCGTCGCACGGGCGCGGTGCGAGCGGAAGGACTCACATGACGAGCACGCGCGGCCGCATCGCCGCTCTGCTGGGCGCCGTCGCGGTGGTCGCCGGAACCACCCTGGCCACCCCCGCAGCCGCCACGACCGTCACAGCCGCCACGGACCGGCCAGGTGGCGGGATCACCGGGCAGGCGCCCTGCCCGGACGCGCCCGAGTTCACCTGCGGGACGCTCACCGTCCCGCTGGACCACAGCGGCGCCGTCCCCGGCACCCTCGACCTCGCCGTGGCCGTCGGCGGCAACACCAAGGCCCCCAAGGGCGACCTGCTGTTCCTCTCCGGCGGCCCCGGCCAGGCCAGCGTCCCGACGGTGCGGCAGATGGCGGGCAAGCTGGAGCCCGTCCTCAAGGACTACCGCCTGGTCATGTACGACCAGCGCGGCACCGGCCGGGGCGCACTCCAGTGCCCGGGCCTCCAGGAGGACATGGGCTCCTCCGACCTCGCCGTGCCGCGCAAGCAGTCGATCGCCGACTGTGCCGCCGCCCTCGGCCCGAACGCCCGCTTCTACAGCACCGCCGACACCGTCGCCGACATCGACCTGCTGCGCCGCGCCCTCGGCGCCCGGCGCCTCACCCTGGACGGCGTCTCGTACGGCACCATCGTCGCCGAGCGGTACGCGTTCGCCCACCCGTCCCGCGTGGCCCGGCTGGTGCTCGACTCGGTGGCGCCGCCAGGGGGTTTCGACCCCCTCGACCTGGCGGCGATGCCCGCGACCGCCCGGGTGCTGCGGGCCGCCTGCCAGGCCACCGGCTGCACCACCGACCCGGCCGCGGACCTCGCCGCCACCGTCCGCCGCTACGGCAACGGGGTGCAGGTCCTGAGCGCGCTCACCGGCTACGAGTTCATCGACCCGGACTTCGGCGGGGTCCCGGAGGCGCTGCACGAGGCCGCCGCCGGGCAGCCCGCCAAGCTCCAGGGCCTCTTCGACCTCGTCCACCAGGTGGTCGACGCCGCCCCGGCGGAGGACCTCAGCCAGGGCCTGCACTCCGCCACCGTCTGCGCGGACGCGCGCTTCCCGTGGGGCAGCACCGACACCCCCGTCGAGGGCCGGGCGGCGGCGCTGGAGCGCACCCGGCAGCGGCTGACCGCCGAGCAGACCTGGCCGTACGACCCGGCCACCGCGACCGGGCTCGGCAGCCTCCTGGTCTGCCTGGACTGGCCGCGCGAGCCGGTGCCGCCGCTCCCGCCGGCGCACCGCAGGCTGCCGGACGTGCCGGTGCTGCTGCTCGGCGGCGACCGCGACATCGCGACGCCGTACGAACTGCTCTACGAGCAGGCGAAGTTGGCGCACGACCCGCAGATCGTGATCGTGCCCGGGGCGGCGCACTCGGTGCAGAACCGGGCGGCGAACCCGGCCGGACGGCAGGCGGTGTACGACTTCCTGCTGAAGTAGCCGAAGTAGCCGAAGCAGCCGGGGAACGGAAAGCCCGGGGCCCGGACCGCAGCCACCGCGGTCCGGGCCCCGTCGGCGTCCGCGGGCCGCGCTACCTATGCCCGGACGCCTACGGTCCGGCCAGGTCGCCGACTTAGGTCGCCGGCGCCGGTTCCCCATGCAGTCGGATGACCGATGCGTCCCGCCTGCCCTCGCCGCCACAGTGGTGCTGCTCCGCGAACGAACGTCGGAGCGCCCCCTGGGCAGTTGAAGAGCAGAGGAGACCATCATGATGAACCTGCGGCGACTGGCGACGAGGCTCGCGGTGGGTGCCGCCACGGTGGCCGGGGTGCTCGCCGCCACGACGACGACCGCTAGCGCCGACATCCTCACCTCGATCGAGACCGGTCCCGGCAAGTGCCCCGCCAACTGGGTGTGCCTGTGGAGCGAGAACAACTACATCGTGGGGAACCCGAAGGGCGGGGTCGACTACGGGGCCGTGGGCGCGAACGAGAACATCGCGGACCTGGGGAAGTTCAAGTTCGAGAGCAAGCTCTGGCGCTGGAAGGGCATGGCGGACGAGGCCTCCTCGGTCGTGAACAACACCGGGAGCAGCGTCTGCTTCTACGAGCACACCAACTACGGCGGCCTGGAGTTCAGGATCGGCCCCTGGGAGAAGTGGGCCTCCGTCCCGTCGTGGATCAACGACAGGATCAGCTCCTTCAAGTTCTGCTGACCTGCCCCCTCCCCCTCCTCCCCTTTTCTTCGACCTGAACGGATCGTCATGAAGCTCTCCAGGAACCTGGCCAAGCTGGGCCTGTCCGCCGCCGCCGCCGTCGGCCTGATCGTGACCGGGGCGACCTCCGCGAGCGCCACCAACGTCTACGACATCGGCCACGGGGCCGGGTCGTGCCCCGACGGCTACGTCTGCCTGTGGTCGGAGGCCAACTTCATCCGGGGCGGGACCATCAACGACGCGAAGTTCGGCTCCTTCGCGTCGAACCAGGACACCGGCGACATGGGCAAGCTCCAGAAGCGCAGCTCCGGTGGGGACAAGGGCATGCAGGACATCACCTCGTCGGTGCTGAACAACACCGGGAGCAGCATCTGCTTCTACGAGAACAACTGGTACACCGGCCTGGAGTTCAAGATCGGCCCTGGGGAGCACTGGCCCTACGTCCCATCGTGGATCAACGACAAGATCAGCTCCTTCAAGTACTGCTGACCCATCCTCACCCCGCCCCCCACCTCGACTCCCCACCTCGACCTGAACGGATCGTCATGAAGCTTTCCCAGAAGATGACCAGGCTCGGCCTGTGCGCGGCCGCCGCCGTCGGACTGGTCGTGACCGTGTCGGGCTCCGCCAGCGCCAACACGATCCTCGGCATCGGTCAGGGCGCCGGCGCGTGCCCCACCAACTACGTCTGCCTGTGGACCGAGAACAGCTACGTCGGCAACACGGGCTCCACCGGCAAGTTCCCGGCGATCGCCTCGGACCAGAACATCAGCGACATGGGCAAGCTGGAACGGAAGAACGGCCTGTGGACGGGGATGCAGGACGTCACGTCGTCGGTGGTGAACAACACCGGGAGCAGCATCTGCTTCTACGAGAACAACGACTACGGCGGCCTGGAGTTCAGGATCGGCCCCTGGGAACGGTGGCCCTCCCTCCCGTCGTGGATCAACGACAAGATCAGCTCCTTCAAGTACTGCTGATCCGCCGCAGGACCCGGCCGACCCCCGCGGCCGTGTGAAACCGTAGGCCCGGACCGCATTCACCGCGGTCCGGGCCTACGGTCCGGAGCGGGACCCTTCAGTCCGCCGGTGGCCGCTCGGTCAGCTTCTGCTGCCGCCTGGCCTGCTTGGCGGCCTTGCGGTCGGCCTTGGTCATCGCGCCGGAATCCGTGCCGGCGGGGGCGTCGACGGCCGTCGGGGCGGTGCCGGAGGGGCTCGCCGGCTGCGCCGGGGGCTCGGCCTTGGACTTGCGCAGGCTCTTGGCAACCCTCTCCAGGGTCCGTCCGATCTCCCGGAGGCGCTCCCACTCCTCGGGCTCGAAGTCGCCCGTGTGGTCCTTCCGGTAGCGGCCCAGTTCCTGCGTGAACTGGGCCGCTTTCTTCAGGCCGTGGTGGATGAGCTCGTCGTTGTCCGCGTTCTCGGCCAGTACGTCCGCCAGTTCCCCCTCGGCGGTGATCTGCGAGTAGAGGGTCAGCAGGTCACGGGCGTCCCTCTGCCGCTTCTCCGCCAGGACCTCTCCCGCCTTCTCCTTGCGCATGGCGAAGGCGGTCACCTTGTCCGTGAACAGGCGCAGCGGCGCCACGACCGTCAGGGGGACCCGGGCGGAGCTCTCGTGCACCTGCATGTCCCGCGTCTCCGTGGGCACTTTGCCCAGCGTGACGCTGACCTCGGCCCCGCCGAACGTGCCCTTCACCGTCGTGCCGTTGGCGTCCGTGCCCGCTTCGTCCTGCAGCAGGGCTTCGAGGTACGCGACGACCTGCCGGCGCAGCTCCGGGTCCTGGCCCTCGGGGTCGGCGATGTGGAGCCGCAGATCGAGGTCCTGGACGGGCCGTGCGGCCTTCAGCGCGGCCACCCCGCCTCCGCCGCCGATGCTCAGGTGCAGCCCGCTGAGACCCAGCCGGTCCTTGACGTCGTCGTTGATGACCCGTTCCAACGTGGCCGCGACGCCCAGCCGGAACTCGGATTCGGCGTCGGTGTCCGATCCGCCTTCGGCGCGCTGGACGGCGGCCGGAGGACGGGCCGGGACGTGGCCGACGGTGTGTCGGTGCTGTTCGGGCCGGGCCTGGGAGTGGCCGACCTGGGAGTGGCCGGTCTGGCGGAGCATCTGGACGACCGCGGCGTTGCCGACCGTGGCCTGGAGGCCGAGCAGCCGCGTGGGCGGGGCGGGGCTGGGCTTGCGGGCGGGGGTACGGCCGCCTGTCTCGGTGGCTCTGGTGGTCTCGTGATCGTGCAAGGAAGGCTCTCCACGGGCGCGGGGCGGTCGACTCCTCCTTGATACTGGGCGGGGGCGAACCAGTGCCAGGTACGGGCGGGCAGCAAAGGTTGCCCGGGCGGGCAACGCGCCGGTACGTGCGCGAACTCGCCTGCGGGGCAGGTGGCCACGACTCCGCCGAACAGTGGGCCCGGACCGCGTCCGGCGCGATCGTCGCCGGCCTCCTGCGCCCACTCCATTGCGCGGTCCG
>NZ_JBSFJC010000157.1:0-17117 GCF_053597855.1 Kitasatospora sp. NPDC001225 | reverse complement strand
GGCGTTGTACCCGGGATGTAGGGGGGCGGCACCCCCGGATGTTGTGTAACATGCGGTGACCTGGGAGGCTGTCGCCGTGTGGGGAACGGGGTGGGAGTGGGCGGCCGTCGCGCCGGCCGCTGCGGCGGGCACGGCGGCCGGCTGGCTGGCGGTGGCGCTCGCCCGGGCGCGGCGGCTGCACCGGGCGGCCATCGGCGAGCGCGGCTGGCTGCTGGAACGGGAGCGGGAGAGCGCCGCCCGGACCGCCGTGGAGGCCGAACGGTCGCGGATCGCCGCCGAGTTGCACGACATCGTGAGCCACAACGTGAGCCTGATGGTGGTGCAGGCCGGGGCCGCGCGCGAGGTGCTGGCCACCATGCCCGCGGAGGCGGCAGCCGCGATGGCCGCGGTCGAGGCGGCCGGGCGGGACACGATGACCGAGCTGCGGCACCTGCTCGGCCTGCTGGCCCCCGCCGCGGACGGCAGCGAGGAGCCCGCGCCGGACGGCTTCGCGCCGCAGCCCAGCCTGAGCCGGCTGAGCCCGCTGATCGACCGGTTCGCCTTCGCCGGGCTGCCGGTCGAGGTGCGGGTCTCGGGCGAGCCGAGGCCGCTGCCGGGCGGGATCGACGTGACGGCGTACCGGATCATCCAGGAGGCGCTGACCAATGCGCTCAAGCACGGGGACGGGGTGACGGCGGAGGTGACGGTGCGCTACGCGGACCACTACCTGCGGGTGGAGGTGCTCAACAGCGGTCCGAGCGTGCTCTCCGGGGCGGCCGCCGCGTCAGGCGGACGGTCCGCACCGGACGGGCCGAGGCCGGACGGCGCCGGGCGCGGGCTGATCGGCCTGCGCGAGCGCGTCGCGGTGTACGGCGGGGACCTGGACGCCCGGCGCCGGCTCGGCGGCGGCTTCCGGGTCCGCGCCCGCATCCCGCTGGACCGGCCGTGACGGAGGAGAACGTGCCCCAGGACCAGGAGCGCCGCCCCCGGGTGGTGATCGCCGACGACCAGGAGCTGGTCCGCACCGGCTTCCGGATGATCCTCACCGCGCGCGGCATCGACGTGGTCGCCGAGGCCTCGGACGGCGCCGAGGCGGTGGCCGCCGCCGTCCTGCACCGCCCGGACGTGGCGCTGCTGGACATCCGGATGCCCGGCACGGACGGCCTGGAGGCCGCCCGGCGCATCCTGGCCCAGGTGCCCGGCTGCCGGGTGATCATGCTGACCACCTTCGACCTGGACCACTACGTCTACGCCGCGCTGTCCGCCGGGGCCAGCGGCTTCCTGCTCAAGGACGTCACCTCCGCCCACCTCGCCGCCGCCGTACGGCTGGTGGACACCGGGGACGCGCTGCTCGCCCCCTCGATCACCCGGCGCCTGGTCGAGCGGTTCGCGGCCGGCGCCCCGCGCCCGGCCCCGGGCGCCGACGGCCCGGCGCTGCACCGCGACCTCGCGCCGCTCACCCCGCGCGAGGCGGAGGTGCTGGCGCTGCTCGGGCGCGGGCTGTCCAACACCGAGCTGGCACGCGAGCTGACGCTCAGCGAGTCGACGGTGAAGACCCACGTGGCCCGGATCTTCGCCAAGCTGAACCTGCGGGACCGGGCGCAGGCGGTGGTGCTCGCCTACGAGACCGGGCTGGTCGCGCCGGGCGGCGCCGACTGAACGTCAACTTCCCTTGACTGCTGGCTGATTGGCATGACTATCAGCCCAATCTCACTCCTTGGAGTTAACTCTCTTCACCACGTTCTCCTTTTTGCCAGTTCATGGGGCACCATCTGCATGTCCACGCCCGAACGTGACCACCACCTCGGGCGCCACCCCCCGGCATGACGAGAACACTTGGACCGGCCCGTGACCACCACCGCCCCCGTGTGGGACTGCCCCTTCCACCACACCGACGGCCTGGAGTTCGACCCCCTCCTGAAGCGACTGCTCACCGAGGCCCCGGTCGCCAGGATCCGGCTGCCGCACGGCGAGGGCGAGGCCTGGCTGGCCACCCGCTACGAGGACGTCAAGGTGGTCACCAGCGACCGCCGGTTCAGCCGCGCCGCCGGCATCGGCCGCGACCTGCCCCGGATGACGCCCGCCCCGATCGCCCAGGCCGAGGCGATCAACCTGATGGACCCGCCCGCCCACAACCGGCTGCGCCGACTCGTCGCCCAGGGCTTCACCAACCGCCAGGTCGAACGGATGCGCCCGGCCACCCAGCGGACCGTCGACGGCTACTTCGACGAGATGACCGAACACGGCGCCCCCGCCGACCTGATGCACTTCCTGGCCGGCCGCCTCCCCCTCACCACCATCTGCGAACTGCTCGGCATCCCCGCCGCCGACCGCGCCGAACTGCGCGGCCACGCCGTGGCGATGATGCGGATGGGCCCCGGCAGCCGGGACGGCCAGGAGGCCGCCAAGAGCGCGCTGCGCGACTACTTCACCGGGCTGACGGCCGAGCGCCGCGCCCACCCCGGCGAGGACCTGATCAGCGCCCTGGCCACCGCCCGCGACGGCGACGAACTGCTGGACCCGGACGAGCTGACCGTCATGGCGATGGTCCTGCTGGTCACCGGCCACGACACCAGCACCTACCAGCTCGGCAACCTCACCTACACCCTGCTCACCCACCCCGAGCAGCTCGCCAAACTGCGCGCCCGGCCCGAGATGCTGCCCCGCGCCCTGGAGGAGCTGCTGCGCTTCATCCCGTTCCGCCAGGGCGTCGGCATCGCCCGGGTCGCCACCGAGGACGTCGAACTGGGCGGCGTGCTGATCCGGGCCGGCGAGGCCGTGCACGTCTCCTACCTGACCGCCAACCGGGACCCGGCGGCCTACGAGCGCCCCGACGAACTCGACCTCGACCGCGACGCCGGGCCCGTCAACATGACCTTCGGGTACGGCCAGCACCGCTGCCTCGGCTCGCACCTGGCCCTGATGGAGCTGCAGGTCGCCATCGGCACCCTGCTGCGCCGCTTCCCCGGCCTGCGGCTGGCCGTCGAGCCGTCCGAACTCGACTGGAACTCCGGCTCGATCTGGCGCTTCCCGCGCACCCTGCCGGTGGCCTGGTAGCCGACTCCCCGCCTGCCGCCGCCACCCGTCACCACCACCCGCCGCCGCCCGCCGCCCCCGGCCGCCGCGGCGTCCGCACCGCTCCACGCATCCACCATGCCTGCCACCAGGCCCCCAGGGGAGACCCGTACCCATGGCAACACTCTGCCGCCCCGCCATCGCCGTACCCGAGCACGTCATCACCCTCGACGAGACCCTCGCCCTGGCCCGCACCCTGCACGCCGACCACCCCCAACTCGGCCTGGCGCTGCGGCTGATCGAGAACACCGGGGTGCGCACCCGGCACCTGGTCCAGCCGATCGAACGGACCCTCGCCCACCCGGGCTTCACCGTCCGCAACGAGGTGTACGAGCGCGAGGCCAAGCGGCGCGTCCCCGAGGTGGTCGAACGCGCCCTCGCCCACGGCGAGTTGACCGCCCGGGACATCGACCTGATCGTCTACGTGTCCTGCACCGGCTTCATGATGCCGTCGATGACCGCCTGGCTGATCAACACCATGGGCTTCCGCTCCGACACCCGCCAGGTGCCGATCGCCCAGCTCGGCTGCGCGGCCGGCGGCGCCGCCGTCAACCGGGCGCACGACTTCTGCCGCGCCTACCCGGGCGCCAACGTGCTGATCGTCGCCTGCGAGTTCTGCTCGCTCTGCTACCAGCCGACCGACCTCGACGTCGGCTCGCTGCTCTCCAACGGGCTGTTCGGCGACGCGGTCGCCGCCGTGGTGATGCGCGGGAACGGCGGGCACGGCGTGCAGGTCGAGCGCAACGGCTCGCACCTCGTCCCGCACACCGAGGACTGGATCTCGTACGGGGTGAAGGACACCGGCTTCCACTTCCAGCTGGACCGGCGGGTGCCCGGCACCATGGAGCTGCTCGCGCCCGCGCTGCGCGGCCTGGCCGGGGAGCACGGCTGGGACGTCTCCGGGCTCGGCTTCTACATCGTGCACGCGGGCGGCCCGCGCATCCTGGACGACCTGTGCCGCTTCCTCAACCTGGAGCCGGCCACCTTCCGCTACAGCCGGGCGACGCTCACCGAGCGCGGCAACATCGCCAGCGCCGTCGTCTTCGACGCCCTGGCCCGGCTGTTCGCCGACGGCGGCGTGCCCGAGGGCACCACCGGGCTGATCGCGGGCTTCGGTCCGGGCATCACCGCCGAGATCTCGCTGGGCAGTTGGGTCGGCGCACCGGCCGAAGGGGCGCGTCCGCGCCGGCCGCGCGCCATCTCCACCTCCGACATCGCGCTCGTCCATCCGACCGTCCCCCGCCGTTTCCCGACCGGCACTACGATCTCCTGATGACCGATACCACGGCGCGCACCGACACCTCTGCCAGATCAGCCGAACTCGCCGCCCTGTTCCCGGCGTTGCACGCGCCGCAGTACTGGAGCTGGGGCCGCTTCGACGCGCAGTTCTCCACCGAGCCGCCGCCGGACGCCCTGGTCACCAACATCCACCTGGTCGGCTTCGCGGACGGTCAGGTCGTGCTCTGCCGGGACGACCGGGACCACTGGTTCCTGCCCGGCGGCACCCGGGAGCAGGACGAGGGCATCGTCGCCTGCCTGGCCCGGGAGCTGCGCGAGGAGGCGGGCGCCCGGCTGCTCGGCGAGCCGCACTGGCTGGGCGCGCACCGCTGCCGCACCGAGGACCCGGTGCCGTACCGGCCGTGGCAGCCGCACCCGGAGAAGGCCTGGCTGTGGGGCTGGGGCGAGGTCGCGCTGGACTCCGCGCCGACCAACCCGGCGGACGGCGAGCAGGTGGTCGAGGTCCGTCCGGTGCCGCCCGCGGAGGCCCAGCGGCTGCTGCTGGCCGGGCACGACGCCTGGTGGGGCGAGCTGGTCGCGCTGGCGGTGGAGCTGCGCCGACGGGCCGGGCTGGGCTGAAACCGCTCCCCGCCGGGATATTCCCACTGGGACGGAAGACCACCGGAACAGCCGAACAGCAGCAGGCCATGTCCGTTTTGCGGTGATATGACTCGGCCATGGACACCAAACTGCTGGCCGTGGACTACCCGGCACTCCACATCTTCTGGACGATGCTGGAGCTGTTCCTCTGGATCCTCTGGTTCTTCCTGCTGTTCAAGATCATCACGGACATCTTCCGCAGCCACGACCTCGGCGGCTGGGCCAAGGCCGGCTGGCTGGTCCTGGTGATCATCCTGCCGCTGATCGGCGTCCTCGCCTACCTGATCGCCCGCGGGCAGTCGATGGGCAAGCGGGACGTCGAACAGGCGGAGCGGTCCGAGGCCGCGTTCAAGTCCTACATCCGGGACGCCGCCGGAACGGCACCGGCGGGCGGCGGAGGCGGTGGCGGCAGCCACGTCGACGACCTGGCGAAACTGGCGGACCTGAAGGAGAAGGGCGCCATCTCCGACGAGGAGTACCAGAAGGCCAAGGACAAGCTCCTGGCCTGACCCGCACGGACGGCCGGGGCCGGTGGACGCACTGTGACGTCCACCGGCCCCGGCCGCTGCCGCTGTCGCTGTCGGGTTCCGGGTGCCGGCTCGGCTCCGCTCAGCCGCTCAGCGCCGCCCGGAGCGCCGGTCGCCGCGGCCACCGTCGCCGCCGGTCAGGCCCGCGCGGCGCAGCGCGTCCGCCATGGCGCTGTTGGCCGGCGCACCGCCGCCGGAGCCGCCGCGGTCACCGCCGCCGCCCTGACCGCCGCCGCGCCGGTCCTGGCCGCCGCGACCGCCCTGGCCCTGGCCGCCCTGGCCACCGCCCCGGCGCTCCTGGCGCGGCGGGCGGGCCTGGCGGTCACCGCGGTCGCCGCGGTCGCCGCGGTCCCCGCCGCGCTCGCGCCCGACCTCGTCGTCCAGCCGCAGGGTCAGCCCGATCCGCTTGCGCGGCACGTCCACCGTGAGCACCCGGACCTTGACGATGTCGCCGGGCTTGACCACCTCGCGCGGGTCCTTGACGAAGTTCCTCGACAGCGCCGAGACGTGCACCAGCCCGTCCTGGTGGACGCCCACGTCCACGAAGGCGCCGAAGGCGGCGACATTGGTGACCACGCCCTCCAGCACCATGCCGACCTCCAGGTCGCCGATCTTGTCGACGCCCTCCTTGAAGGTCGCGGTGCGGAAGGCCGGGCGCGGGTCGCGGCCCGGCTTGTCCAGCTCGCCGAGGATGTCGGTGACGGTCGGCACGCCGAAGGTGTCGTCGGCGAAGTCCGCCGGGCGCAGCGCCCGCAGCCGCTCGCCGTTGCCGATCAGCTCGCGCAGCTCCCCGCCGGTCGCGGCCAGGATGCGGCGCACCACCGGGTAGGCCTCCGGGTGCACGCTGGAGGCGTCCAGCGGGTCCTCGCCGCCGGGGATGCGCAGGAAGCCCGCGCACTGCTCGAAGGCCTTGGGGCCCAGCCGGGAGACGTCCTTGAGCTGCCGGCGGGTGCGGAACGGGCCGTTGGCGTCGCGGTGCGCGACGATGTTGTCGGCCAGCGTGCCGGTGACCCCGGAGACCCGGGTGAGCAGCGGCGCCGAGGCGGTGTTGACGTCCACCCCGACGGCGTTGACGCAGTCCTCGACCACGGCGTCCAGCGAGCGGGAGAGCTTCACCTCGCTCAGGTCGTGCTGGTACTGGCCGACGCCGATCGACTTCGGGTCGATCTTGACCAGCTCGGCCAGCGGGTCCTGGAGCCGGCGGGCGATCGAGACCGCGCCGCGGATCGACACGTCCAGGTCCGGCAGCTCCTGCGAGGCGAACGCGGAGGCCGAGTAGACCGAGGCGCCGGCCTCGCTGACCATCGCCTTGGTGAGCTTCAGCTCGGGGTGGCGCCCCAGCAGGTCCTCGGCGAGCTTGTCGGTCTCCCGGGAGGCGGTGCCGTTGCCGATCGCCACCAGGTCGACGTCGTGCTTCTTCGCCAGGGCCGCCAGCGTCGCCAGGGCCGCGTCCCACTTGTTGGCGGGCTGGTGCGGGTAGATCGTGTCGTACGCGACGACCTTGCCGGTGGCGTCCACCACGGCGACCTTCACGCCGGTGCGGAAGCCCGGGTCCAGGCCCATGGTGGCGCGGGTGCCGGCCGGGGCGGCGAGCAGCAGGTCGCGCAGGTTGGCGGCGAAGACCCGCACCGCCTCCTCCTCGGCCTCGGCGCGCAGCCGGGCGCGCAGGTCGATGCCGAGCCGGACCAGCACGCGGGTGCGCCAGGCCCAGCGGACGGTGTCGCCCAGCCACTTGTCGGCCGGGCGGCCGCGGTCGGCGATGCCGAAGCGGGCGGCGATCCGCTGCTCGTAGTCGTTCTCGCCCGGAAGGTCGCCCTCGGACTCGCCGTCGTACGGGGAGAGGTCGAGGTCGAGCACCTCCTCCTTCTCGCCGCGCAGCATCGCCAGGATGCGGTGCGAGGGGAGCCGGGTGTACGGCTCGGCGAAGTCGAAGTAGTCGGCGAACTTGGCGCCGTCGCCCTCCTTGCCGTCGCGGACCTTCGCGACCAGCCGGCCGCGGGTCCACATCCGCTCGCGCAACGAGCCGACCAGGTCGGCGTCCTCGCCGAAGCGCTCGACCAGGATCGCCCGGGCGCCCTCCAGGGCCGCGGCGCCGTCCGCCACCGACTCGTTGAGGTACTGGGCGGCCAGCGCGGCCGGGTCCTGCCCCGGGTCGGCCAGCAGGGTGTCCGCCAGCGGCTCCAGGCCCGCCTCGCGGGCGATCTGCGCCTTGGTGCGCCGCTTCGGCTTGAACGGCAGGTAGATGTCCTCCAGGCGGGCCTTGGAGTCCGCGGCGAGCACCCGGGCGCGCAGCGCGTCGTCCAGCTTGCCCTGGGCCTCGATCGACTCCAGCACGGCCGCCCGGCGGTCCTCCAGCTCGCGCAGGTAGCGCAGCCGTTCCTCCAGGGCACGCAGCTGGGCGTCGTCGAGGGAGCCGGTGACCTCCTTGCGGTAGCGGGCCACGAAGGGCACGGTCGAGCCGCCGTCGAGCAGATCGACGGCCGCCTTCACCTGCCCCTCGCGGACACCCAGCTCCTCGGCGATCTGCCGCTCGATCGCCTGCTGGGCCTGCCGGGCCACCTGTTCGACTGGCGTGGTCACGAAGCCGGTCACCTTCTCCATCAGTGCTTGCGCCGTACGCCCTGCATTCTGGCAGGTGCCGACGACACCGACCGGCCGCCCCCGGGACGGCCGGGCGTGGCGCGCGCCTCCGGCTGACGGCCCCGGGGCTCCACCGAGGCTTGAGCGGGGCCCAGTTGCGGCTTCCTAGGCTGGCGGGCATGGACACTCTGGATGCCGCCGCCGAGTTGGAGCGGCTCGCCGCCGCCAAGTACCTGCTGTTCACCACCTACCGGAGGAACGGCACTCCGGTCGCCACCCCGGTGTGGGTCGCGCGCGACGGGGACGCGCTGGTCTTCACCACCGTCACCAAGACCGGCAAGGTCAAGCGCCTGCGCAACCGTTCGGACGTGCTGGTCGGGCCCAGCGACATCCGCGGGAACCTGCTCGGCGCCCAGGTGCCGGCCGCCGCGGTGCTGGACCCCGACCGGGCGCCCGCCTACCGGAAGCTGCTGCGGCGCAAGTACGGCCTGCTGTGCGCGGTGGCGCTGACCGCCAACGTGCTGCGCTTCGGCAAGGGCGGCACCATCGGGGTGCGGGTCACCTTCGGGTGACCGTCGGGGCCGCCAGGGCCGTCAGGGCCGTCAGGGCCGTCAGGGCCGTCGCCGGGTGGCCGAAATCGCGCGTTCCGGTTCGAACGACCGTCGGAATGTGAGCAGTTCGGCAATCCGGCTGAACGGCGACGACCGGAGCTGTACGCTGCCGGGCATGTGCGCTGCCACCCGGATCCACCCCGACGGGCCGGTGGTCGACGCGGCCCTGGTGCGGCGGCTGATCGCCGCCCAGTTCCCGCAGTGGGAGCGCCTCCCGGTCACCCCCGCCGCCACCTCCGGGGCGGACAACGCGATGTTCCGCCTCGGGCCCGAACTCGCCGTCCGGCTGCCCCGGGTGGAGTGGGCCGCCGGGGGCCTGCGGCGGGAGCAGCAGTGGCTCTCCCGGCTGGCCCCGCGGCTGCCGCTGCCCGTCCCGGCACCGCTCGCGGTCGGCCGGCCCGCCGCCGGCTACCCGTGGGAGTGGTCCGTCCTGCACTGGCTGGACGGCGCCAACCCGGTCGTCCACGCCCTGGCCGCACCCCAGGCGCTGGCCCGCGACCTGGCCGGCTTCGTCAACGCCCTGCGCGCCGTCGACCCGGCCGACGCCCCCGTCTCCCAGCGCAGCGTCCCGCTCGCCTCCCGGGACGGCGCCACCCGCGCGGCCATCGCCCAGCTCTCCGGCTCGATCGACACCGAGGCCGCGACCGCCCTGTGGGACAAGGCACTTCGACTGCCCGACTACGCCGGCCCGCCGGTCTGGCTGCACGGCGACCTCACCCCCGGCAACCTGCTGCTCACCGGCGCCGGCCGGCTCGCCGCCGTCATCGACTTCGCCCTGATGGGCGTCGGCGACCCAACCGCCGACCTGATCGCCGCCTGGAACCTGCTGCCCGCCACCGCCCGCCCCGCCTTCCGCGCCGCCCTCCACGCGGACGAGGCCATGTGGGCCCGCGGCCGCGCCTGGGCGTTCTCCCTCGCCCTGGTGACGATCCCGTACTACCGCCACACCGACCAGGCCCTGACCGCCAACGCCCGCCACGTCGTCCGCGAGGTCCTCGCCGACCGCAGCGTGTAGGGCAGGGCGGTGCCCGTCACCACTCCCGGGGCTCGACCATCTCCTCCACGTCCGCGTCCTCGAAGCCGTAGGCCGAGGCGATGATCCAGAAGGCCTCGGCGATGTCCTCCCGCGCCGCCGTCTCGATCTCGCTCCCCGCCGCCTTCAACTCCGTGTCCAGACGGTTGAACTCCTCCGCGGCGGCGTGGGAGAGCACGTACAGCGCCGGCAGGTCCGCCGGCCGCTCGGCCTCGATCCGCTCGCACAGCCGCACCAGGATGGCCCTGCCCTTGGCCACGAGGTGGTCGGGGAAGTACGGGTCCTCGGACATCTCCCGCAGGAACTCCTGCTCCGTCACCTGCTCGTTCGTGATCGCCATGACGCCCTTTCCGTCCCTCCGAAGAACCGACGTGCCGATCCTGCCCGACACCACTGACAGACGGCGGCGCCCGGCCGGCCGCCGCCGCTCCCCCGGCCCGGCGGCGCTTGACGCGCTGGTTAGAGTGCCGCGCATGACCACACGTCACATCGAGTTCGAGGCCCTGCACAACTTCCGCGACCTGGGCGGCTACCCGGGCGCCGGCGGGCGGTCCGTCCGGTGGGGGCTGGTGTACCGCTCCGACTCGCTCGGCAAGCTCGGCTCCCCCGCCGACCTGGACCGGCTCCAGGCGCTCGGCGTGCGGACCGTGATCGACCTCCGCTACCCCTGGGAGATCGACGCCAAGGGCCGGGTGCCCGGGTTCGAGGGCCTGGAGTACCACAACCTCTCGATCGAGCACCGCCCGTACGACCAGGCCGAGATCGACCCGGAGGTCGACCCCTGGCGCCACCTCGCCGACCGTTTCGCCGAGGTCGCCGAGGACGGGGTGAAGGAGATCCGCCAGGCGCTGGACGTGATCACGGCCGCCGAGGCCCCGGTGGTCTTCCACTGCGCCTCCGGCAAGGACCGCACCGGGCTGATCGCCGCCCTGCTGCTCACCCTGCTCGGCGTCGGCGAGGACGACATCGCCGCCGACTTCGCCCTCACCGAGCTCGCCACCGCGCACTTCGTCGCCGAGTGGCACGCCGCCCACCCCGGCCGCACCCTGCGCTGGCCCGGCTACGGGCGCGCCCCGGAGGCCGTCATCCGGCTCACCCTCGCCGACCTCGCCGACCGCCACGGCTCGGTCGGGGCCTACCTCACCGGCGCCCTCGGCATCGACCGCGCGCAGATCGACACCCTGCGCGCCCGTCTGCTGACCGACTGAGCCCCGCCGCCCCGCACGGGAAGTCGGCCGGCCCGACGTCCCGTGCGCGGGGGTCCCCGAAAACGCCCTCGCCCGGCGGAGCGGCGCCTGGCAGCATGCCGCCATGCCCACGCCGAGCCCCGACCCGGACTACAGCGTCACCACCGGGTACGACCCGTCCGACGACGCCTACTTCCTGGAGCTGCGGCTCAGGGCGGTCCCGCGGGCTCTGGTGGCCGCGGTCGTCCCCGACGAGGACCCGGCGCGGGAGCCGACGATCAGCCTCGACCCGCGGGGGCGGGCCGTCGACATCCCGTACGAGGTGATGCGCTGGTTCCTGCGGCTGGTCGAGGAGGAGGTCGACGCCGTCCGCGCCTGGATGCGGCTGCGCCCCGAACTCGTCGCGCTCGTCCACCGGTTGCGCCGGGAGCACCAGGGCGTGATCGACGACGAGGGGTTCCCGGGCGTCCTGGCGGAGGTCCGCGCCGCCGTGCCGGAGGCCGACGTCGCCACCGTGCTCCGGGCCGTCTTCGGGGCGGAGGGCGAGCGGCTGCTCCGGGGGCTGAGGGTGCGATAACCCGGTGGCGGCCGGGGGTGGTTGCGAAGGAGGATGCCGGGCATGACCGAGCAACCCGTGCGATGGACCGAGGCGACCGTCTACCCCGACATGTGGGCCGATCCGGACGACGACCCCCGCAACAGCGAGGGCCCGAGTCCGGACGGCGAACTCGCCACCCTCCAGGACTACCTGACGAACTACCGGCTGACCCTGCGGATGAAGTGCGACGGCCTGGCCCCGGAGCAGCTGGCCCGCCGCTCGGTGCCGCCGTCCACGATGTCGCTGCTCGGCCTGGTCCGGCACCTGGCCCGGGTGGAACGGGACTGGCGGAACTGGATCACCGACGGCGAGCCGCTGCCCAAGCTGTACGGCGGGCGGGACGCGGACTTCGACGGGGCCGTCGGCGAGCAGGCCGTGGTGGACGCCGCGTTCCACGACCTGGAGCGCGAACAGGCCGCGCTGGACGCCGCGTTGGCCGGGTACCAGGACCTGGGCGAGCGGGTCGGGAAGGACCGGCTCTCGATCCGGGAGCTGCAGGTGCACCGGATCGAGGAGTACGCCCGCCACTGCGGCCACGCCGACCTGCTGCGCGAGTGCGTGGACGGCCGGGTGGGCCAGTAGCGCCTCAGCGCCGGCGGCCGCTCCGACCGGGGCGGCCGCCGCCCTTGCCCGCACGGGGCCCGGCCCCGGCGCCCGCGGCGGGAGTCGGGGCGGTCTCGGGCCAGTGGGCGGGCCGGGTGAGGCCGGCCGGGAGGCGGGTGGTGGCGTCGCCGCGGGCGGCGTCGAGCTGGGCCTGGGTAAGGAAGAGGGCCGTGCTGAGGTCGGCGCCGGCCAGGGCGGCGTCCCGCAGGTCGGCGCCGACCAGGTCGGCGAGGCGCAGGTCCGCGCCGGAGAGGTCGGCCGCGACGAGCAGGGCGCCGCGCAGGTTGGCGCCCCGCAGGTCGGCGCCGCGCAGGCGGGCGCCGAAGAGGTCGGCGCCGCGGAGCTCGCGGCGGCGCGGGACGGCCGCGCGGACCAGTTCGCCGGCCCGCAGCAGCAGCTCGCTGACCCGCTGCCGGTGGGCCGGGACGTCGATGGCGAGGATCTCCTCGGGGGTGCCGCCGGCCAGCCGGTCGGTCTCCGCCAGCGCCTGCCGCAGTTCGTCGTGGACGGGCTGGGCGGGGGCGAAGGTGAGCGCCTCGGTGAGGTACCGGAGCAGCTCGTGCAGCTGCCGCACGACCGGGAAGACGTCGAACATCGCCTTGGCGCTGTCCGGCTCCTCGCGCCAGCTGCGGCCGCCGAAGGTCACCTGGGAGACCCGCTGCCCGGCGCCGAAGCAGTCGTAGACGGTGCAGCCCTGGAAGCCCTTGTCGCGCAGCCGCACGTGGATGCCGCAGCTGAAGTCGGTCTGGAGGTTGTGGCAGGGACTGCCGGCCTGCTTGTTCATGGCGAAGTCGGACCCGGCGGCGAACGGCAGGGCGACGCAGCAGAGCCCGAAGCAGCTGCCGCAGTCGGCCCGGAGCGCGGTCGGCTGCGGGGTCGGTGGCGGGGTCGGCGCGGCCGCCGTCTGGTCCTGCGGCGACTCGGTCTCGCGCACGTTCCGGGGTCCTTCCAGCAGCGGGGCGCCGGTCGGCGCGGTGAACCCCGGAATCCTACTGGGCAGACGACCCTCGGCGCCGGTAAGCTTCCCAGCGCAGTAGAGACCATTACACACGGGGGTGGGCGCCATGCGGGAACCGGACATCAGGGAACTGGTCCGGATGTGGATCTCGGGCTGGGCCGTCTCGCGCGGCTCCGCCGAGCCGGTGGACCAGCCCTGGGGCTGGAGCATCGACGTCGGCGCACCGGTCGGCGAGGTCGGCCGGCACGTGCTGCCGGAGCCGACCGAGGCCGAGGTCCGCAAGCTCGGCGAGACCGTCACCGCGCCGACCACCTGGCTGAAGCTGTTCGCCGAGGACGCCACCGTGCGCCCCTGGCTGGACGAACGGTGGCGGCTGGACGCGCCGGGCTTCCTGATGAGCGTCCCGCTCCTCCCCGAGCGGCCCGAGGCCCCGGCCGGGTACACCGTGACCACCTGGGAGCGGGGCGGGATCCTCCGGGTGCTGGTGCGCACCGGGGACGGGCACCTCGCCGCCCGCGGCCAGGCGGGCCTGGCCGGCCCCGTGGCCGTACCGGACCAGATCACCACCGCGCCGGAGCACCGCCGCCGGGGCCTGGGCGCCCTGGTGATGCGGACGCTCCAGTCCGCCGCGCACGAGCGGGGCGCGCGCACCGGCGTGCTGGTCGGCACCCCGGAGGGGCAGGCGCTCTACACGGCGCTCGGCTGGACCACCCACGCCCCGATGGCGAGCCTGGTCCTCGACGCGCCGGGCGTCCACGACACCGAGTAGGCCGGGGCCCGTGGCACCCGGGCGGCGGGCCTCAGCGGTACGGCAGCAGCTCCGGCCGCTTCGCCGGGCGGCCGTCGCCCGAGGAGCGGCCGGTGAGGCGGCGGCCGATCCACGGGCCGACGTGGGTGCCCAGCCAGCGGGCGTCCTCGCGCAGCCGCTCGCCGCGGCCGGCCGGGGCGGCGGCGGGCAGCGGGGCGCGCCAGTCGAAGGCGGCGGGGCGGCCGAGCGCCTCCAGCACGCCCTCGGCGACCCGGCGGTGCCCCTCGGGCGACAGGTGCAGGCGGTCCTCGGCCCACAGCCGGCGGTCGTCGAAGCACGGCGCGGAGAACAGGTCGACCACGACGAAGCCGTCCTGCCGGCCCAGTTCCTGGACGAAGGCCTTCATCCGCAGGATCGCGGGCAGCAGCCGGGCGCCGCCCGCCATCCTGCGGGTCGGGTCGGTGCTGGTGAACAGCACGACGGTCGCGCCGGTGGCGCGCAGCCCGTCGGCGCAGCGGCCGAGCAGCCGTTCGACGGCGTCGATGTCGCAGCCGGGGCGCAGCACGTCGTTGAGGCCGCCGGCCAGGGTGACCAGCTCGGCGCCCATCGCGGCGGCGGGGGCGAGCTGCTCGTCGTGGATCTGGCCGATGAGCTTGCCGCGGACGGCGAGGTTGGCGTACCGGAAGCCGGTGCCCGCGGACTCCGGCTCGGCGTGCTCGGCCTGCTCAGAGCCTTCGGCGTGCCCAGAGCGTTCGGCGTGCTCCGTGTGCTCGGCGTGCTCCGTGTGCTCGGCGGCCAGTGCCGAGGCGACCCGGTCGGCCCAGCCCCGGTAGTGGCCGTCCGGCAGCAGGTCGTCGCACATGCCCTCGGTGAAGGAGTCGCCGACGGCGACGTAGCTGCGGTAGGGGGTGGGCACGGGCTGGCCTCCGCTCTCCCGGGATGACTCCGGCGGTTCGACGATCCGACGATCGTACGTGCGTGCCCGTCCGGAACCACAGCGGGCCCCGGCGGCTCCGACGGACCCCCGGCGAACCCCGGCGACCACCGGCGAACCTCGGCGCTCATCGCACGCCGATCGTTCGTTTATCGGCCCGGGCCATCCTGAGCTCACGGGGCGGCGGTCGGCGACGGGGGCCTTGCCGCCGCCCCATTCAGGCGACCGCGACGGTCAGCCCGTCACGGCCACCGCCTCCTCGCCGGCCTCCTCGCCGGCCTTCCGGGGCGTGAACCAGTGCTCGCGCACGGCGTCGGTGGGCCGCTGCTCGCCGAGGGCGGCCAGGCCCCACTCCCCCAGCGCCTCGACGACCGGCCGCAGTTCGCGGCCGCGCCCGGTCAGCTCGTAGACCGTCGCGTTGGCGGGCCGCTCCAGTCGGCGGCGGGCGATCAGTCCGTCGCCCTCCAGCTGCTTGAGCCGGGCGGCCAGGATGTCGGTGGAGACGCCGGGCAGGTCGGCGTGCAGGTCGGTGTAGCGGCGCGGGCCGCCGAGGAGCTCACGGACGATCAGGAGGCTCCAGCGCTCCCCCACCGCGTCCAGGGCGCGGGCGACGGCGCAGTACTGGTCGTAGCTTCGGCGTGACATGCGGATCAGCATAGCCAAGAGGTTGGACTTTCCAAGTACTCACTTGGTAGAACAAAGCTGAAGCAACGGAGCGGTGGTGACGGTCGGGAGGCCGCAGATGGAGTTTCGACAGTCCAGCAAGCTCAATGACGTGTGCTACGAGATCCGGGGCCCGGTGGTCGACCAGGCCAACGCCCTGGAGGAGGCCGGGCACAGCGTGCTGCGGCTGAACACCGGCAACCCCGCCCCCTTCGGCTTCGAGGCGCCCGAGGAGATCCTCCAGGACATCATCCGCAACCTGCCCAAGGCGCACGGCTACAGCGACTCGCGCGGCATCCTGCCGGCCCGTCGCGCGGTGGTGCAGTACTACCAGCAGCGCGGGGTCGAGGGCGTCACCGTCAACGACGTCTACCTCGGCAACGGCGTCTCCGAGCTGATCCAGATGGCCGTCACCGCGCTCGTGGACGACGGCGACGAGGTGCTCGTGCCGATGCCCGACTACCCGCTCTGGACGGCCGTGGTCCGGCTGGCCGGCGGCAAGGCCGTGCACTACCTGTGCGACGAACAGGCCGAGTGGTACCCGGACCTGGACGACATCGCCGCCAAGATCACCGCCCGCACCAAGGCGATCGTCGTCATCAACCCCAACAACCCCACCGGCGCGGTCTACCCGAAGGAACTGCTGGAGGGCATCCTCGACCTGGCCCGCCGCCACCACCTGATGGTGCTGGCCGACGAGATCTACGACAAGATCCTCTACGACGACACCGAGCACCACTGCCTGGCCGCCCTCGCCGACGACGTCCTCACCCTCACCTTCAACGGCCTCTCCAAGGCCTACCGGGTGGCCGGCTTCCGCAGCGGCTGGCTGGTCGTCTCCGGGCCCCGGCAGCACGCCACCGACTACCTGGAGGGCCTGACCATGCTCTCCGGCATGCGGCTGTGCCCCAACGTGCCCGCCCAGTACGCCGTGCAGGCCGCGCTCGGCGGCCACCAGTCCATCAACGACCTGGTGCTGCCCGGCGGCCGGCTCACCGAGCAGCGCGACATCGCGGTCAAGGCGCTCAACGAGATCCCCGGCGTCAGCTGCGTCAAGCCCAAGGGCGCGCTGTACGCCTTCGCCAGGCTGGACCCGGCGGTGCACCGGATCGTCGACGACGAGCGGTTCGTGCTGGACCTGCTGCTGCGCGAGAAGATCCACGTCGTCCAGGGCACCGGCTTCAACTGGCCCCGCCCGGACCACTTCCGCTTCGTCACCCTGCCCCGGGCCGACGACCTGGAGACGGCCATCAACCGGATCGGGCGCTTCCTCGCGACGTACCGGCAGAGCTGAACACCTAGGCTCTGGGTCGTGACCGTCCTGCGCTCCATCGCCCTGTTCGTCCTCGCCGCCCTCGCCGAGATCGGCGGCTGCTGGCTGGTCTGGCAGAGCGTGCGCGAGCAACGGCCGTGGTGGCTGGCCGGGGTGGGCGTGGTGGTGCTCGGCGCGTACGGCTTCGTCGCGGCCCTGCAGCCGGACAGCCACTTCGGCCGGGTGCTGGCCGCGTACGGCGGGGTGTTCGTGGCCGGCTCGCTGCTCTGGGGCATGGCCGTGGACGGCTTCCGGCCGACCCGCTACGACGTGCTGGGCGCGCTGATCTGCCTGGCCGGGGTCGCCGTCATCATGTACGGCCCCCGGCGCTGAACGCACCGGTGCCGGGAGCACCCCCTGAGACCTGCCGAGGAGGAACCCCCGGACGGGCAGCGGCAGCCGCAGCCGCGCTCCTGGGCCGACTGGCTCAC
>NZ_JBSFJC010000156.1:0-17203 GCF_053597855.1 Kitasatospora sp. NPDC001225 | reverse complement strand
GGACCGTGACCGATCCGGTCGCGGTCCGCTCGAACCCGCACGACGCGCTGGTAGTCCGCCGACCCCGGCCCGTGCGCTGTCGCCCCCCTCACCAGGCGACCGGCAGGACGAGCGGGCGGGTGAACAGGTTGTCCTCGTCCCAGGGGAGTTCGTCCGCGTCGATCGCGAGGATGAGCCTCGGGAACCGGGTGAAGAGTGCTTCGAAAGCGATCCGCAGGTGCGCCCGGGCCAGTGAGGCGCCCAGGCAGAAGTGCGGGCCGGCGCCGAAGGTCCTCGATCCGTCCGTACGGCGGTGGATGTTGAACCGGTGGGGGTGCTTGTAGTGATCCGGGTCCCAGGTCGCCGCGATCATCGGCGTGACGACCGACTCCCCCGCGCGGATCGGCACGCCGCGGATCTCGGTGTCCTCCAACGCGACTCGCGGGTTGGACAGGTAGCCGTTGTGGTGGAACCGCAGGACCTCCTCCACGACGGCGGGCCACAGCCGCGGGTCTTCGAGGACGCTCTGCAGCTCCTCGGGGTGCCTGAGCAGGGTGACGATGCCCGTGGACGCCGAGGAGACGAGCGGTTCGATCCCGGTGACGAGCAGGTAGCTGACGGTGCCGTGCAGCTCGTCGGAGGTGATCTCGTCGGCCTGGCGGGCCGCGATCAGGGCGCCGATCGGTTCGGTCGGGTCGGGGGCGGACCACTTGTCCGCGACGATCTCGGCGGCCAGCGCGCCGATCTGCTCGGTGGCGGCCGAGACGTCCGTCCGGTCCGCGTTCTGGCTGGTCTGCTCACGGAAGCAGCCGTGCAGCGCCTGGCGCCGGTCCGCCGGGATGCGGAGCAGCCCGCAGCTGACCCGCAGGGCGAGGGGCGCCGTGTAGGCGCTGACCAGATCCGCGGGGTTGCTTCCCGCGGCCATCACCGTCAGCAGGTCCTCGGCGTGCGCCGCGATGGCGGTGGAGTACCGTTCGGCGGCTCGCCGGTTGAACAGCGGGTTGAGGATCTGCCGCACCCTGGTGTGCCGGGGCGGGTCCAGGTTGAAGATGCCCCCGGGCACGGAGTTGAAGTCCTCACCGATCAGTCGCGGCGCGCCCGGGTAGACCAGGTCCCTGGAGAAGCGCGGGTCGGTCAGGACTCCGGTGATGTCGTCGTGGCGGGTCAGCAGCCAGGTGGTCTGCCCACTGGGCATGCGCAGCGGGCAGACCGGGCGCTCCCGCCGCAGCGTGGCGTACAGCGGCGGCGGGGTCCCGTGCTCCCCCGCGGGCAGCGGCCACTGGAGGATGTCGGTGTCCGACAGGGTCACGACTGGGCTCCTCTGGTACCGGCGTTCGGCGGCGCGGCCTGCTCGACGGCCGGTGCCACGGCCGGCTCGACGGCCAGTGCGATGGTGGCGAAGCCGTGGCCCGGCGCCGGCGCCAGGGCCGGGACCTCGCCGTTCCACAGGGCGAGCTGCAAGGGCCAGGGACGGTTGTAGAGGAGGAGGGCGGTCCGGGTCCCCGTGATGCCGGGCAGGTCCAGGACGAGCGGAAGTTCGGCGAGGACGTAGCCGAGGTTGAGTTCGATCTGCGCCGGGGTCGGTTCGCCGCCGAGGACCGTCATGAGGTAGCCACGGGATGCTTCCCGGCACAGTTCCCGTAACCGGCCGTCCGAGCGGAAGGCGTCGTCGACCTGCGCGCGCAGCTCGCGGTAGCGCTTCCGGTTGACGAGCCGGGTCCAGCTGTTGACCCGGTCGTGCGGGTTCGGGCCGGAGGCGTGGAGGGCGCGCCGTGCCGCCGCGCGCATCCTGCGCACGGCCCGGGTCGCGCTCTGTGCGGCCTCCCGGGGTGCCCGCCCGCAGGCGATGAGGCCGAAGGCCGTCTCGTAGCCGGGCAGGACGGCTTCGACGTGCCGAAACCTTCCGGCGGCCCAGGCCAGCAGGGTCTCGACGGTCGCGGGCCGGTAGAACCCGTTGAACGGGCTCAGTCCGAACACCGCGGCCTCGCCGGTGTCGAGGATCTCCCGCGACTGCTCGTTGAGCGGGTGGACCGTGACGGCTTCCGCCGGGACCGCGATCACAGGCTCCGCCGCCAGTACGCGCCGCAGACGTCGATCCGTCGGATCGGGTCGTCGATCCGCTGCTCCTCACGGAAGTCGTGCACAGCGGCCCGGCACGCCGGGATGACGTAGTCGTCGATGATCACGAACCCTCCGGTGGACAGCCTGGGGTACAGGTGGGTCAGGGCGTCCCAGGTGGATTCGTAGAGGTCGCCGTCGAGCCGGAGCAGTGCCAGCTTCTCGACCGGCGCCTGGGGCAGGCTGTCCCGGAACCGGCCCGGGAGGAAGGCGACGTGGTCGTCCAGCAGCCCGTAGCGGCGGAAGTTCTCCGCCACCTCCTCCTGGGGCACGCCGAGGACCCCGTTGGCCTCGTGCAGGGCCAGTTCGCGGTCCAGGGGGTGCCCGTCCGCGCCCACCTCGGGGATGCCGGTGAAGGAGTCGGCCACCCACACGCGGCGGTCGGTGATGCCGTGCGCCTTCAGGAAGGCACGCATGAAGATGCAGGCCCCGCCGCGCCAGACGCCGGTCTCGATGAGATCGCCGTCGACGCCGTCCGCGACGACCCGCTCCAGGCAGTCGTGCAGGTTGTCCAGCCGCTCCCTTCCGATCATCGTGTGCGCGGCAGCGGGCCAGTCCAACCCTCCGTGCCGCTCCTCGGCCTGGTAGCCGGTCGGTCCGTCCGGAGTGAGCCCACCGTCCTGGTAGATGACATTGGTCAGGACCTTCTTCATGAGGTCCAGGTAGAGGTGCCCGTCACTGTCGCAGTCATCCACTGGCTGTCTCCCTGGCAGGTCGGTTTTGGTCCGGATCGGTCCGGATCGGTCTGGATCGGTCTGGATCGGATCGGTCTGGATCGGTCCGGAGGGCTTGGCGGACGTCACGCTGGTGGTGCGGACCACCCGCGGTCGATGAAGTCGGGAGCGCCCTCCTCGGAGTTGACGCCCTTCTCGACGAAGGCGAGGTTGTGGTAGACCGTCAGAGCCACGGCATGCCGGTCGGCGTAGGACGGTCCGGACGCTGCCTCCGGTGGCACCCACTCCCGGTGGTGCAGGCCGTCGACGAGCTGCTTGAGCAGGCCGACCGAGGTTCCGGGCCCGGCGACGGGGCCGGCGGTGCCGCCGTAGCCGGGCCAGTAGGCGGTCTGGAGATCCTCGACGACGTACAGCCCGCCGGGCCGCACGTGCGGGAACAGGGCGGTGAAGGAGGCTCGCACATGGGCGTTGAGGTGACTGCCGTCGTCGATGACGATGTCGAACGGCCCGAACCGACGGCCGAGGTCGTCCAGGAGTCCGGGGTCGCCCTGGTCCCCGACGGCGGTGGCGATGCGGGGGCCCCGAACACCGGGTTTGGGGACGATGTCGAGCCCGAGGACCAGTCCCGCCGGGAAGTAGCGCTGCCACATGCGCAGTGACGCGCCGCCCTGGTCGGGTGCGTCGTAGCCGCCGATCCCGATCTCCAGCACTCGGACCGGCGCGTTCCGGAAGCGGGCGAAGTGCCGCTCGTAGTGCTGGGTGTACCAGTGGAGGTCGGCCCACTTGTCCGAGCCGAACCGGGTCGAGAGCCCGCCGAGGTCGACCGGGTGCCGTTGGCAGGCGGCCACGACCGCCTGGACCGCGACCGCCAGCCGCTGGCGTTCGCGGACGATCGCGGTGAGCCCACCGGGGGCCGGGCCGAGCGCGTTCAGCTCGGCGCAGGTGGTGACCCGCCGACTGGTCCGACGATCGGTGCCGGGGCCGTAGAGGCCGCGCAGGAGGTCGACGGCGTCATGGGTGATCCGCACCGGCGCCGCCTGCCAGCCGTCCCGCTTCGAGGTCAGCCCGTCGCGGTCGACGGTGAGAAGACGACAGGCCCGTTCACCGTCCGACGTGAGCTCGAAGGCGAGGTGCGCGGCGCCGTCCACCGGCACCGGATCGCACCGCACGGCCAGTTCCTCGACGACGACCTCCGCGACCCGGTCGAGCCCGAGGTCGGCGACGGCCCGCGCCAGCCGGTGCTCGTCGGCCGCCGCGCGCAGCAGCGGTTCGATCGCGGGCCAGCCGGGGCCGGCCGCCACGCTCGTGGGGGCGTCTCCGGCCGGTGCCGCGGTCGGGGCGCCGACCGGTCCAGGGCCGGTGCGGGTCATGACGCGGCCTCGACCAGCTGTCGGACGACCTGCTCGGGGCCGGGCATGGCCTTGATCTCCTCCCGGACCTGCCGGCAGGCCTCTCGGATCCGCCGGTCGGTCAGTGCGCGGCGGATGCCGTCGGCGAGTGCCGCGGGGTCGATGTCCCGGTCGGGGAAGGCCACCCCCACCCCCCGCTCCACCACCGCTTGTGCGTTCACCGGCTGATCCGCCACCTGGGGCAGGACCAGCTGTGGCACCCCGTTGGCGAGTGCGGTGAAGGTGGTGCCCGACCCTCCGTGATGGAGGACGGCGGCGCAGCTCGGCAGCAGAGCGCTGAGCGGCGCCCAGTCGACGGCACGGAGGTTCGGCGGGAGCGGCCCCAGGCCGGACAGATCCGCCCCGCCCGTGGTGAGGACGACCTCGGCGTCCTCGGCGGCCAGCGCGTCGACCACGTCCCGCAGGACCGGGGTTCCACCGACCGCGGGAAGCACCGATCCCCAGGTGACGCAGATGCGTGGGCGCCGCGGCGCAGCGCTCACCCAGTCGGGCAGCACGGCACCGCCGTTGTACGGCACGTAACGCATCGGCCATCCGGCCTTGGCGTCCGGAGGGCGCAGGCTCTCCGGGCACAGGTCGACCGTCGCCACCGGACCGGTGAGCGCACCGGTGATCCCGTGGCGTGCCCGCACGTCCTCCAGCGCGCTCAGCACCGCGGCGAAGGACGGGTAGGGCAGCCCGATCCCGTGCATCACACAGGGGATTCCGGTGGCCTCGGCGGCGAGCTGACCGCCGGCCAGGAAGGTCGTGAAGACCAGGAGGTCCGCGCGCCACCGGCGGATCAGGTCCACGGTGCCGTCCACCATCCGGCCTCCCACCCCGAGGACCAGGGCGGCGACGTCCTCGCGCGCGGGGTCCGGCCGATCGGCGGCCGTCGGGCCCGGCCGGCCCGCCGCACCGGCGAACCGGCGCCAGGCGTCGGAGAGGTCGTACCGGTCCGGCCGGTTCTTCGTGACCCGGACACCGAGCCGGTGGTAGGCGCCGGCGGCGTCGCCGTCGGATACGTCCACGGCGGCCAGGCCCGAACGCGCGGCCATGTCCAGGCTCGGTCCGGTCGCGGCCACGAGTACCTCGTGACCGGCCGACTGCGCCGCCCACATGGTGGGCACCGCGGGCATGAGGTGGCCGACCCCGGGTGCCACCACGAACAAGATGCGCACGAAGTGCTCCTAACCGGCTGGAGGCATCGAGGACCGCCGAATTCGGCGTGATTCGTTGGGATTGTCCAGCTCGGCCACACCGTATTCAAGTACGCCGGGCCGGGACCGTCACCCCGGGACCGATCGCACCGGATTGCCTGGCACGCGCATTCCGGGGGAGCTTGACCGGAAGCAAGGGACACGAGAACGTGTCACGCGACGGTCATTCCAACAGAGTTCGGACAAAGGGATTTCATGTGATGAGCACATTCTCGGATCCCATGGCGGACAGGAAAGCCGATTCGGCCACACCCATCGAATGTCTCAGGCTGGCCGGAGACGACACCCGCTCCCTGCACTCCGTCGTCCACTCCTTCGAACTGGCCGACCTCACGGCCGCGTTGGTCGACGAGATCCTGTTCCGCTGCGATCCACCGGGCAACGCCGATCCGGTCACCGTCGTCCTGGACGTCACGCGCGGCGAGGAGCGGGTCAGCACCTCCTTTCTCGTCCAAGCCGGTCGACCGGTCGGCCTGAACGGTGCGGACGGCCCGGCCGGACTCTTCCGCATCGAATACGATGTGCTCGACCTGGTACGGGAGTTGTTCGGGCCGTCCGCGCCCGGCGGGCCGGCGAACCGACGGACCGAGCTGCGGTTCGTCCCGGAGTCCATGACAGTGGAGGGTGTTCGCCCGCTCGGCTCGATCATGGCGGCGGCCAGTACCATCCTCACCGGCTGCTCCTCCGACCACCCCGGACTCGCCCGGCTGGCCCTGCGCCACGACTCGGACAAGTGGGGCGGCCTGCACTGGTTCGCCGCCCTGTACGAACGCCACCTGCGCCAGCTGCGCGACCAACCCGTCCGAGTGCTCGAAATCGGAATCGGCGGATACGACCACCCCACCCTGGGTGGCGGGTCATTGAAGATGTGGAAACACTACTTCCCGCGCGGTCTGGTATTCGGCGTCGACCTGTACGACAAGAGCGGCCTCGATCAACAGCGCCTGCACACACTGAAGGCGGACCAGAGCGACCCCGCCCAAATGATCGAAATCGCCGAACGGCACGGTCCGTTCGATATCGTCATCGACGATGGAAGTCATATCAACGAACACGTCAGGACAACATTCCGGGCACTTTTCCCCCACGTCCGCGCCGGAGGCCTCTACGTCATCGAGGACCTGTGGACCTCCTACGCCCCGGGCTTCGGCGGAAACGAGGACCCGGAGGCGTGCGACAGCACCACGCTCGGCCTCGTCAAACGGCTCGTCGACGACCTGCACTACGAGGAGCAGCCGTTGAAGACCACCGGCGGAGTCGGTCCGTCCCTGGCCGGAATGCACCTCTACCGCAACATCGCGTTCCTGGAGAAAGGCCGCAACGCCGAAGGGGGGATCCCGGGCTGGATCCGCCACTGAGTCCGCAACACCGCTCGTGACACAGGTAGAGCCCGGCGAAGAGCCAGGCGGACCCCAGCACGGCGCGGGCCTCGTCGAGGGTGCGACAGTGCGTCCGACCGGGGTCGGCGATCATCACCTCGCAGTCCCGACCGGCGGTCAGGAAACGAACCGCCCGGGGCGGTCGGCGACCGACCGTCCCGGGCTCCGGACCGCGCCCGGCGGCCCCGTCAGGACCACCCCCACTGCGGCTTGCCGTTGTCCTTGCGGCCGATGTCCCCGTACTGGTACTTGTTGTTGGGGAGGGCGAAGACGTACTCGTGCGGGTCGGCCGCTGCGCCCTCCAGCTTCTCCGGGACGCTGTGGTAGCCGAGCGCGTAGAGGTTCTTGGACGGATCCCAGCTGTTGTAGCAGGCGACGGCCTTGAGCTTGGTCTTCATGTGGGCGTCGGGGATGTTCAACACGTAGGCGGCGCCCCTGCTGCGGTCGGGGAGCTCGTGGTCGTAGGCGTAGACGAAGTTGAAGCGCACATCGGTGAGCTTGCCCTCCCTCGCCAGCTGCACGGCCGCGTCGGTGATCGCCTTGTGGGTCGCGCTGACCTCCAGCCAGCCCGCGGTGAACTTGTGCGAGGCGCCCGGGTACTGATCCGCGATGGACGCGATCTTCGACTTGACCGTGCTGGTGAACTTCTTGAAGGCGTCGTCCCCGCCCCACGCGGAGTCGGGGAGCTTGAGGTTGATCACCTTGTCGACGCCGAGGCGGGCCGCCGAGGCCATGAACTCGGCGGTCCGGGCGGGCACGATGACGCTGTCACTGGCGCTCGCAGGTATGGTCGGCCAGTTCAGCCCGTGGTGGCCGCGGGCGACGCACGGATGCCGGCGGTCCTCTGTGGTCATCGGACAGGGATCGGTGTTCATCCGCCTCGCCAGCCCGTCGTTCTCACCCCGTGTCACCAGCACCAGGTACACGGGCCGTCCGGCCGCCTTGTGCTCCAGGATCGACCCGGCCAGACCCAGCGCCTCGTCGTCCTGGTGCGGCGAGTAGAAGATCGCCGGAGCTGACGCGGCCGACGCCCTGCCCCCCGACAGACCGGTACCCAGGAGCGTGGCCCCGGCCAGCGCCCCCGCCGTCAGCACCCGTCGCCGGGACAGACCCGCCCCTCCGTTGTCCACCATTGCCGCCTCCTGCCGACCCCACCGGGCCGGCCCGTACCCCGGCCCGCCGTCGCCGGTGGCAGCGGAGGAGTCGAAGCGGTGGAGGAAGTGACGATCGGCCATGGGCAGGCTCCTTGGACAGCGGCCCCACGGGGGCGGCACGGGAAACGGGAGTCGACGGTGACGGCGGACGAACCACCAGGTCACGCCCCCGACGCTACAGAGCGCACCCGTCACCCGGCGTCACCCACCGGAACGGGGACCGCACTCCCGCTCCCACCCTCGCCCGGCACCGTGCTCCCGGGACCCACCCCGCCCATCGGCGGGGGTGGCGGCGCACCGAACCGGCTCCACGGCCGGCGGATCCGCTCCGCCGGACGCCTCGCCCTGCCCGTTCGTGCGGGAGCACGGGACGTCGGACCAGTCGACTTCCCGTGCTCCCGGTGCGGCAGCGAGCCGGCTACCTCGCGCCGGCGCACAGCGCGGGGCTCGTCCTCATGGGGTCGATGCCGGCCGGAGCACGAAGCCGCAGTTCAAACCATGCGAGGACCAGGCCCGGGTTCGGTTGCATCGGCTGTGCTGAGGACGTTTTCACGACGGTGAGGATCGTTCGCCCCACGACGGCCTACCCCGCACGCGTTCCGCGCGGCCGAGCCGTGGACGGCGGCTCAGCGGTGCTCGGGGGTCCCAGTCTCCCTCCGCACTCGGACCGGGCACCCAACCTCGTGTACCGGTCACATTGCGGCGGTGGCACTTACCGGCGTGATTCGGCAGGATCCCCTTCATGAGGTCTCAGGACACAGGGTTGTCACCCGCGTGGGTTGCGCGGAAGGTCGTGGCGTACGACGAACTCCAGGCTGTGGCAGGCTCACTGTGGTGGTTGCAGTCCGACCCCGATCACGGCGGCGTCCGGCGCGTGATGTGTTCGGAGGGCTCCGGCAACGCCTTCGCGGTGACACCGTCCGACTTCTCAGTCGGGGGTGAACTCCACGCCTACGGCGGCGGCAGCTTCGCCGTGGTGGAGGGCGCGGTGTGGTTCGTCGGTGACGGCGGCTCCCTCTTCCGTCAACCGCTCGGCCGCGCGCCGGACAGGATCGTGTCCATCCATGGCTCCGAGCACTATGGCGACCTCACTCCGGGCCCGGACGGCAGCGTCTTCGCGGTCCGTGGTGACGGCGCTGCGGACGAGATCGTCACGGTGACTCCGGCCGGAGACGTTCAGATCCTGGTTCGCTCCTCCGAGTTCCTCTCCTGCCCCCGGCTCGCCGGGGACGCCCTGGCGTACCTGGAGTGGAGCCGGGACCAGATGCCTTGGGACAGTTGCCGCCTCCTGCTGGCCGACATCCGTTCCGGCCGCCCCGGAGCGGGCCGGGTCGTCGCAGGCGGCTCCTCGGAGTCCGTGCTCCAGCCGTCCTGGGGGCCGGACGGACTGCTGTACTTCATGTCCGACCGAACGGGTTGGTGGAACCTCTACCGGCTTCGCGGCAACACGGTGACGCCGGTCCTGCCCATCGATGCGGACTGCGCGCCGGCGCCCTGGGAAGCGGGCTACCAGTCCTACGGATTCGCCCCCGACGGCGCCGTCGTGCTGACCGTCCTGAACGGGTTCTCCGCCGAACTCGTCGCCGTCGATCCCACCGGCGGTCGGCGCCGGCTCGGCCCGAACCTCACCTCGGTGAAGCCGTACATCGCGGTCGACGAAGGCCGGCTCGCCGTGATCGGCTCCTCCCCGTCGTCCGCCCCCGGGCTCTGGTCGCTCGACCTCGCAGCACAGGCCGACGCCCCGGCCGTCCCGGTGGGCACCCGGTCAGGGGCCGTTCCGCCTTGGACGCCCGTCCCCCCGTCGCTCGACACAGCACCGGGTGCGGACGGTCCTGTCCGCTTCCTGCTGCACCGGCCTTCGGGAACAGCGGCGCCCGTACCGCTTCTGCTGCGGGCGCACCCCGGTCCGACGGACGATGTGCCCCTGCGGCTGGACTGGACGACCCAGTTCTTCGTCAGCCACGGCTTCGCCGTCGCCGAGGTCCTCTACCGGGGCAGCACCGGCCGGGGCCGCGCCTTCCGGCAGGTGCTGCACGGCCACTGGGGCGAGTACGACGTCGAGGACTGCGCCGCGGTGGCCGAGCACCTGCGTTCGACCGGCGTGGCACTGCCCGGGGCGATGTTCATCAGCGGCGCGAGCGCCGGCGGGTACACGGCGCTCCAAGCGGCGAGTCGTCCCGGGCCGTTCGCCGGCGCGACGGCCACCTCGGCGATCATCGATCCAGCACGGTGGGAGCTGTCCGTCCCGGAGTTCCAGCGCCCCCACGCGGCCGCCCTCCGCGGGCCTGCCGGAGCCGTTACGCCGGAACGGATCCGTTGCCCCGTGCTGGTGATCCACGGAACCGCCGACACGATCACCTCCGCCGAGGAGGCGATGCAGTTCGCGCAGGACCTGGCCGCCCTCGGCGGTGACCACGACAGCCTGCTGCTGGAGGACGGCGACCACTACCTGTCGGCGCCTGCCGCCCGGGAACAGGCCCTCTGCGCCGAACTCGACTTCTACCGCCGCCTCATGACCCGCCCAAGAGCTTGACGGCCATGTCGTCGGCCTCGGGCAGCACGGCCCGGGCGAACTCGCACAGCTCCCGGGCCGGGGCGCAGTCGGCATGGACCCGCAGCTCGGCCAGGACGCCGGCCACCCGCTCGACGCACCGGCCTGACCCCGTCCTGGCCGCGTAGGCGACGGCGTCCCGACCAGCCGCGCACGCCCGGTCGAGGTCCCCGGTGCGCAGCCAGGTGGCGGCGAGCAGAGCGACGTCGATCGCCCGCCGGCGGACCCTGTCCTCCCCCACTCCGCTGAGCGCCTCGGCGAGTTGGCTCCTCGCGGCCGGGGTGAGTTCCTCGACCACGACCCCGGCAGGCTCGACACCAGCTTCGCCCAGGAGGGCCGGTACGGTGACTTCGTCCTGCTGACCGGTATCGAGGCGTGGAGCGTCTGCGAGCACCATCTGCTGCCCTTCCGCCTCGACGTGTCCATCGCCTACGTGCCGGACACCGCCGTCCTCGGCCTGTCCAAGCTGGTACGGCACCTGGAGGCCCACACCCACGCCCTCCAGCTCCAGGAACGCATCACCCGCGACGTCGGCCACGATCTCGCCAAGGCCGCCGCCACCGACGACGTCGCCGTCTTCACCACCGGCGAGCACCTGTGCATGAGCATGCGCGACGTCAAGGCCACTGCGGTACGCACCACCACCATGTGCCGCCTCGGCCGCACCGAGGGCGACCCCGACCTCGCCGCCCGCATCGAACGCCTCGCACTGCCCGTCCGCCTGTAGCCGCTGCTGACCTGCGGATCCTGCGTCGGCCAGGCACGAGTTCAGCGGTGCTCGGGGTTCTCGAAGTCGAAGCGGCAGCCGGCGTCCCACTCGGAGCGCTGGTTGCCGTGGGCCGGGATGCCGCCGGCGTCCTTGAGCATGCGGGCCAGGTGGAGCTGGTTCCAGGTCATGAAGGTGGTGTTGCGGTTGGTGAAGTCGTTCTCGGGGCCGCCGGAGCCGGGGTCCAGGTAGGACGGTCCGGGGCCGGCCTCGCCGACCCAGCCGGCGTCGGCTTGGGGCGGGATGGTGTAGCCGAGGTGCTGGAGGCTGTAGAGGACGTTCATCGCGCAGTGCTTGGCGCCGTCCTCGTTGCCGGTGATCAGGCAGCCGCCGACCCGGCCGTAGTAGGCGTACTGGCCCTCGGAGTTGAGGATCGAGGAGCAGGCGTAGAGCCGCTCGATGACCTTCTTCATGACGGAGGAGTTGTCGCCGAGCCAGACCGGCCCCGCCAGGGTGAGGATGTCGGCGGCCATCACCTGGGAGTAGATGACGGGCCACTCGTCGGTCTCCCAGCCGTGTTCCGTCATGTCCGGCCAGACGCCCGTGGCGATGTCGATGTCCACCGCCCGCAGGACGTCGACGGCAACGCCCTGGCGTTCCAGGATGCCGGTGCTGACGTCGATCAGGCCCTGGGTGTGGCTGCGCTCCGGGGAGCGCTTCAGGGTGCAGTTGATCACCAGGGCGCGCAGGTCGGCGTAGGACGTCGTCGGGTCCGGCACGGATTCCTCCTCCAGGGGCGGCGGGAGGCCGGTCGGGCCGCGGACTCCCGGTACAGCTCACCAGTCCGGTCTCCTGGGCGCTCGCGGAACTGGGCCGGTCGCCTGACCGCACACCACCTGATCGACCGTTCGGGGCCGGCGGCCCGGTCCCGATTCCGGCCCGTCCCCCTACTGGCCCGCGTGCCCGCCCTCGACGAGGATGGCCGTCGAGCGCAGGAGGACGGCAGCACCGGCGGAGGCGCCGGTCGGGCTTGGGGAGAGGGCGACGACGTGCCGTTACGCATCCACTTCACCTTGGAGGACCTCGCGCGGACCCGCGTCGCCGACGGACCGGCGCCCTGCATCGAGCTGAGCACCGCGGCACGGCAGCTGCAGGAGCGCACCCAGCCGGTGCGGCTCGGGGCCTGGCGCCACCGCACCCTGTCCGCCCTGCAGCCCGCCTCGCGCATGGTCCTCGCCCTCATGCCCTCGCGCGGGCGGATCACCGACTTCCTGAGCGGCGCGAACGCCGCGACGCCCGCCGAACTGATCGAACAGGTCCGTGCCACGCCCCGCAGCCGCGTACGGGCCAGCCTGGAGAACACAGCCCGGCACCAGCCCCTGCCCTCGTGGGCCCGCCGGCTGCCCGACGACCCGCTGCTGCTGCGGCAGTTGTGCGACAGCCTGGAGCACGTGGCCGGCCATGCCCTCGTCCCGCACTGGCGGGAGGTCGAGGCCTTGACGGCGGCCGACGCGGCGGTGCGGTCCCGCCAGCTGCTCGGCGGCGGCGTCGAGGCGCTGCTCGCGCGCCTCAACCCGCGGCGGGTCCGCTGGCGGGCGCCCGTGCTGGAGATCGCGACGGTCTCCGGTCTGGACGCCGACGTGCACCTGGCCGGGCAGGGGATGCTGCTCCAGCCGTCGGTGTTCGCCGTCGAGGCCCCGATCGTCAACCTCGACGCGGTGCCGCAGCCGGTCCTCACCTATCCGGTGGCCCGGCTCCAGGAGGGTGCGGCCATGCCGCTGTTCCCGGCCCTCCCGTCCGGCGGCCGTCGGGAGTCGCCGCCGGCGGTCGGCGCCGTCGGATCCCTGCTGGGCCACACCCGGGCGGCGGTGCTCGGCGCCGTCGCCGGTCACCCGGGCTGCTCGACCCGGCAGCTCGCCGCGCTCGTCGGCATCTCCATGGCCAGCGCCAGCGAGCACGCCACGACGCTGCGCAACGCGGGCCTGATCGCCACCCACCGGGACCGCCAGACGGCCGCCCACGTCGCCACCCCGACGGGCATCGCGGTGCTCGACGCGTCCTCCGGACGGCGCTGAGCGGCCCACTACCACCCCACCGATCAGCTGGCGCCGGACCGGCGCACGGCGTCCTCCCAGAGGTCCAGCCCGGCTCGCAGGAGTCCACGTACGGCCGCGGTCTCCTCGTCCGTCAGAGCTTCCTCGTCGGCGGCCGGTTCGAGGGTGTCGCCACCGAAGACCTTCTCGTAGGCGCTGTCGTGGACCGGCCCCTGGGAGGGAAAGGGCGGGCCGGCCGTCACGCTGTGGGCGAGGTCTTCGAAGAAGTTCCACGCCTCCAGCAGCAGTCCCGCCGGCACCGGACCAGGGTCGGGGCCGGGCTCGGGGTGCTCAACCCAACGCCGTACGGCGGCCAGATCGAGCGTGCCCTCGCCCTCCCAGACGAGCTCCCGGCCGTTGCGGTCACAGTGGTCCCGCAGCGTCCCGACGTCCCGGAAGACGAGGAGTCCTCCGAGGTCGTCGACGAGGAGCTCATCGGGTGCGTCGCCCTCGCCGGGCCGCCAGATCACCGTCAGGTCCCCGCTCCTGGTCGCGATGCGGTACGGATAGTGGTCGCCCATGCGGGTCTCTCCTGGTGTCGCGGCGGCACCCGCCGCGCGGGTCGTCCTGCCCGCAGTGATCGTCACACACGAGGGCTGCCGGGAGGGGGCGAGGGCCGGGGGCGACTCAGGCCCGGTCGGCCCGGCGGATGACGAGCATGTCCTGGGTGTGGCCGATGCCGTAGCCGCCGCCGGGGAGGGCGAAGTGCTCCTGGACGTAGGCGGCCAGGGCCGCGCGGGAGGGGCGGGGCTCGAGGGTGGCCAGGTCGGCGACGTTGACCATGAACTCGGCGACGTCCACCGCCTCGGCGAGGTCGGGCGCGCGGTAGTGGAGGTCGAGGGTCTCGAGGGCGTAGTCGTGCTCCGGGTGCCGCTCGTGCAGGCGGTCGGCGAGCGGGGCGAGGTCGTAGCGGACGCCGGTGAAGTGCGCGGCCATCCGCATGCACGGGCTCTCCGGGTTCTGGAGCACGACCAGGAGGGTGCCGCCGGGGGCCGTCCAGTCCAGGGCGCGGCTGACGGTGCCGAACCAGTCCGCCTCGGGCACGTAGTAGAGCACGTGGGAGAGGTGGACGAGGTCGGCCTGCTCGGGCGGGTGGACCCGGTCGAGCGGTTCCGGGAGGACGAGGGCGTCGGGGCAGGCCGCGCCGAGCTTCTCGCGCATCGCGGCGCTGGGTTCCACCGCGATCGTGCGGTCGAAGGAGCGGCTCAGGTGAGCGGTGGTGCGGCCGTCGCCCGCGCCGAGGTCCAGCAGGACCCGGCGGTGCGGCAGGGTGGCCACGATCTCGCTCAGCCGGGCGTGGGTGATCGGCTTCTCGTCCGTCCCGGCCAGGAACAGTTCGAACGCCCGGCGGTAGTCGGCGCTCGTCACGTCCAGGACCCGGACCGGGTCCGCGTCCCTCGTCGTCGTCTCCACCTGTCGGCCTCCCCTGTTGACGGTGTGCCAGGTGGCGCCCATTGCACCCCGGGGCGGCGGCGCGGGGGTGCAGGGACGTTCCTGCCCGCGTGTCGTCCACACCGCTCCGCGACCGCCAGGCCCCGTTTAATCGGTGGCCCGGCGTCCGTGGCGGCTCCTACAGTGTCCGCCTGATCAAGAACGCCCAGGGAGCCGGACATGCGTGTGCACTACCCCCGGACGCCGCATCTGCCCTGGTCACCGGGCGCCGCGGCGGACGACGTACGGGCCGGGGACCTGTCCGCGCTGGCCGGCGCCGAGGTCGTCGTCACCGAGAAGCTCGACGGCGAGAACACCACGCTCTACCGCGACGGCCTGCACGCCCGCTCGCTGGACTCCGCCCACCACCCCTCCCGCGCCTGGGTGAAGGGCCTCCAGAGCCGGATCGCCCCGCGCATCCCGGACGGCTGGCGGATCTGCGGCGAGAACCTGTTCGCCCGGCACTCGATCCCGTACACCGACCTGGAGAGCTGGTTCTACGGCTTCTCGGTCTGGACGGGCGGCGCCGACGGCGGGGACCTCGACGGCGACCACTGCCTGGACTGGGACGACACCGTCCGCTTCCTGCGCCGCCTCGGTGTGCCCGTCCCCCGGGTGCTGTGGCGCGGCCGCTACGACGAACGGGCCCTGCGCGCCCTGCGGTTGGACCTCGACCGGCAGGAGGGGTACGTGGTGCGGACGGTCCGGGGCTTCTCCCGGGCCGAGTTCGGCGAGCGGGTCGCCAAGTGGGTCCGTCCGCGGCACGTGCGTACCGACACCCACTGGATGCACGCCGCGGTGGTGGAGAACGGGCTCGCCCCGGGCTCCGCGCTCTGGGCCGTGCGCTCCGGTGCGCTGCCCGAGCCCGCCGCCCTCGCAGCGGCCTTGGGCATACCCGAACTCTCCTGCTCCCCCGATGAGTTGGCCGAGGTGTCGGCCCGGCTGGACGAGCTGGGCCGAGGCGGGGACGCCCGGCTGGCCGGCGTGCTCGCCACCGCGCTGCGCACCGCCCACCGCCAGTCGCTGGCACCGCTGCTGGCCGGGCCGCTCGGGCTGCCGCTGGCCCGGCGGGTCGCCGACCTGGTCGGGCTGCACCCCGCCCTCCAGCACCCGTACCCGGACGAGGAGCGCCGCGCCGGGCTGGTCCGGCTCTCGGCGGCCGCCGACCTCGGAGTGCTGCACGCCGTCGCGGCGACCGCCGCCCCCGGACGGGCGGAGCGCGAGCAGGTCGCCTGGTCGGCGCTGTACGCCGAGGACGCCGGGCTGCTCGCCGAGGCTCCGCTCGCCCGGCTGCGGGCCGAGCTGCGGACGGCGCTGGCCGGTCTGGACCGCGACGCCGCCGACCGCTGCTGGGCCCAGGCCCGCGAGGCGTACGCCCTCGGCCGGATCGCCACCGCCGAGGAGGCCGTCGCGGCCACCTGGCGCTGGCGCGACGGCCGGTTCCCCCGACTGGTCCACCTGTGCGGCCCCTCCGGCAGCGGCAAGAGCAGCTTCGCCGCCGGGCTCACCGGCGTGACCGCCCGGATCAGCCTGGACGACCTGCGCGCCGCCCGGGGCTCGCGCGCCGACCAGCGCGACAACGCCGATGTGCTGCGCGAGGGCCTGGCCCGGCTGGACGCCGCCCTGGCCGCCGCACCGGCCCCCGGCCCTGGAGAATCCACCGGTGACCCTGCGGGATCCACCGGCGCCACCGCCGTCTGGGACGCCACCTCGCTCAACCGCCAGCAGCGCTCCCACGTCCACGCCGTCGCCCAGCGCCGCGACGCCCTGGTCACCCAGGTGGTGCTGGTGGTCGGCGAGGAGGAGCTGCTGCGCCGCAACGCCGTCCGCCCGCACCCGGTGCCCGACCAGGTGCTCACCGCGCAGCTGCACCGCTTCGGCCCGCCCTACCCCGGCCAGGCGCACCGCACCTGGTACGTCGGCCCCGGTGGCACCGTGGAGGACACCGCGGGCACGCTCGACGAGCAGGAGGACTGATGCGCCCCATCGAACAGATCTGCCAGCGCATCCGCTGGGACGCCCGCTTCGACCCGGCGCGGTTCTCCCTGGGCGTGCGCCACCGCGACGACCGCACCGAGCGCGTCCCGCTGGAGGCCTTCACCGCCTCCGGCGAGATCCCCTGGCACCGGGTGCACTGGGTCGAGGCGGACGGCGTACGGGTCTGGGACCGCGCCTCGGGCGTGGACCTGCTCGACCGCACCGAGGCCGGGCGCCGCACCGACCCGCCGCTCCTGCCCGCGCCCTTCTTCACCGCGACCACCCCGTACGCCTGGCACCCGGACGGCGGCTGGCGGCCGGCCCGGACCGGCGAGACCACCGAGACCACCGAGACCGCCGGGACCGCCGCCACGGCCACCGGCCTGCGCGTGGTCACCTGGAACACCCTGTGGGACCGCTACGACGCCGAGCGGATCGCCACCGCCCGGCGCCGCCCGCTGCTGCTCGCCGCGCTGGCGGCCGCCGACGCCGACGTCATCGCCCTCCAGGAGGTCGAGCCGCAGCTGATCGCC
>NZ_JBSFJC010000155.1:0-17208 GCF_053597855.1 Kitasatospora sp. NPDC001225 | reverse complement strand
CCCGCGCTCCGCGGCCCCCCGCCGGCCCGGAGGCCCGTGCGACGGCGCGTCAGCGCCGCAGGACGGTGACGCCGAGGCCCGGCGCGGAGCGGATCTCGGCCTCGGTGAAGCGCTCGGTCACCCACTGCTTGCGGGCGTAGACGCGGGTCTGGTCGGTGAAGTGCGGCGAGGTCGGGTCGGCGGACTCTCCATAGGTGAGCAGCGTCCTGGTGCGCGGACCCCGGTCGGTCAGCTCGGTGGCCATCAGGAAGGTGCCGCCGTGCGGGACGCTGCCGAGGTTCGTCGGGTAGGTGCCTCCGCCGGTGCCCGAATCCGGCCCCGCCGTCAGCACGTTGAAGCAGCCCAGCTGGTGGGAGCAGCCGTGCAGCGGGATGCCCGCCCAGCGCTGGACGAGGCCGATCGGGGCGTCCACCGGCAGGCCGCGGGCCGCCATGCCCTTCACCGCGTCGGCCAGGGCCCGCTGGGCCTCGGGGTTGGCGGCGTCGATGCCGCGCGGGGTGGTCAGCGGCCGGGCCGGGTCGGCCGGGACCGTCTGCCAGGCGGTCGTGCCGGTCCCCGCCAGCGCGTCCCGGTACGCCTGCCAGAGCACGGTGCCCCGGCTGTCGGCGTCGGCCCGGGTGTTCCAGGCGGCGAGCGCGTCGCAGGCCGGGCGGACGTCGACCCGCCTGCCGTCGGAGGCGGCGATCTCCGGGTGGGCGCGGCACAGCGCCACGGCGTCGTCGCGGTCGAGTTCGGCGCTCTGCACCCGGTTGCCGAACATCGTCGCCTGGAGCGAGCCGAGGGTGAACCCGGGGGCACCGAGGCCGTCGGTGCCGGCCCGGCGGTCGGCGATCATCCGCAGGCCCAGCTGGCTGCGCAGCATCCGCGCGGAGGCGCCCTGGTACATGGCGGGAAAGCCGGTGAGCGGGGCCTCCGCGTTGGTCAGGTACGGGCCGTTGTTGGAGTTGGCGACGTAGTCGGTACGGGTCAGGCCCGGCTGGTTGGCGGGGCCGAAGACGCCGGGCACGAGCGCGTCCGGGTCGGTGCCCGGGTCGCAGGCGGCGGTCGAGCCGTCCAGCACCTGTCCGAAACCGCCGCCCGCGACCAGGCAGCGGTCGCGCTGGGCGTCGGGGAGGTTCGGGACGGCGGAGGCGTCGGTGAACCAGGTGGTGCCGGTGGAGTCGACGGCCGTGGTGTACACCCACGGGAGGCCCTGGTAGGTGCGCTGGGCCTGGCGGAGCTGGTCGAGGTTCTGGGCGCGGCCGACCGCCAGCCACTGGTTCAGGGAGCGGAGGTTCTCGGCGTTGGCGTCGCCGAGGGTGTAGGCGTGCTCCCCGGTCCAGCCGGCGGCGAGGACGTAGCCGTGGCGGGAGCGGTAGAGGCTCCGGTCGACGGTGGAGAGCGTCCCGTCGGCGGCCCGGACGGTGACCTTGACGGTCTCCTGGGCCATCCGCTCGGCCTTGCCGTCCACCAGGTACGCGGTCGGGTCGCCGGGCACCAGGCTGAGCCGGTGGAGGGTGTAGTGGTCGGCGTAGCTGGTGGTGTGGCTCCAGGCGAGGCCGCGGGTGTGGCCGATCTGGAGGAACGGGATGCCGTACAGTCCGGCGCCGGCGACGTCCAGGACGCCGGGGATGGTCAGCTGGGCCTGGTAGAAGCGCTGCTCGCCGGCCCACTGGAGGTGCGGGTTGGCCAGCAGCAGGCCGGTGCCGTCGCGGCTGGCGTCGCGCCCGATCGCCCAGGCGTTGCTGCCGAGTTCGGGGTTGTCGGCGGAGTGGCCGGGGGCGGCGATCCGGGGTGCGTCCGCCGCGGGCCCGGTCGAGGCCGCGGGGACGGCCGTGGCGATCTGCTGTTTGGCGGCGCCGCTGCCCGCCAGGGTGTTGGCGGCGTAGAGGATGTTCCACAGGTCGTCCGCGGTGATCGGCCCGACCCAGGCCTTCCCCCGGCAGGACGGGTCCGGCAGGTGGTCGGGGCCGGTGTCGCGCAGGTAGCGGTTGTACCCGGCGACGTAGCCGTCCACCAGCTGCCGCACCTCGTCGGTCGGGCCGAGCGGCGCGGGGGCGGCCTGCAGCCGCCGCACCGTCCCGGCGCGCAGCAGGCCCTGCTGGTAGGTGTCGCTCACCAGGTTGCTCACCCGGTCCACGGACTCGCCGTCCGGGCCGAGGTGGCGCGAGCGCTCGCCGCGCACGGTGAGCACCTGGTCGGCGAGCTGGCAGAGGTTGTCCTGGGCGAAGGCGTACCCGTAGCCGTAGCCGAGGCCGCCGAAGTCGCGGGCGAGGACGTGCGGGACGCCGTACTCGGTCCGGCTGATCTTCGCGGTCCAGCCGCCCCGGTCGGCGTCGGGGCCGGTCCCGAGGTCGGTGCCGGCGGCCTGGGCCACGGCGGGCACCAGGGCCGTCAGCAGCGCGGACGTCAGCCCGACTGCTAGCGCGCCCGAGGTGAACCGCCTTATTTTCGATGGGAACTGACGTTCCTTCATGTTCTTCACTTCCGTCATGGCCTCACCCTGTGGCCGCCGGCACCCGCCGGTCATCGCCCCTCGGGACGACCTGCCCTCGACCCTACGACCTATCCGTGTACACCCCGGGGAGGAGACGTTCCCTACCCGCACGACCCTCCCCTCGGACGATGCGGTCGTCGATCACAGGGTCCGACGCCCCGCCGGCGCCCGCTCAGCTGGCGCGGGGGCTCCCGGCGCACAGGGCGTGGTCGATCAGCTTCGAAGCCGCGTCCTCCTGGGCCTTGATGTGGTCCCAACTGTCGCCGAGCGCCTCGGACATGGAGACCACGGCGCTGCGCTTCCCGTCCTCGGTGACGCCGTTGAGGGTGATGAAGCCGCCGTCCCCGCCGTCGTGGCCCCAGTAGGTCCCGCCGCAGGTCAGCGAGCGCTTGACCAGGCCGAGCCCGTACTCGCCGCCGTGCCACATCTCCGAGGTCTGGTCGTCCACGGGCACCGTCCGCCGCATCTCGGCCAGTTGCCGCGCCGGCAGCAGCCGGCCCGCGAGCAGTGCGCGGAGGAGGACGTTCTCGTCCCGTGTGGTGGTGGCCCAGGAGAGCCCCTGGTCCATCGGCACCTGCTCGGTGACGTCCACCCGGCCGTCGGGCTCGGGGAAGAGCTGGTAGGCCTGGGCGTGCGGCCGGGGCAGGGTGGGCGAGGTGCCCATCAGCCGGGTCCGGTCGAGGCCGAGCGGGCGCAGGATCCGGTCCTCGACCTCCCGGTGGGCGGGGCGGCCGGTGGCCCGCTCGACGACCATGTCGAGCAGGAGGTAGCCGACGTTGGAGTACCTCCAGCTCTTGTCGGTGCCGAACTCCGCCCCGGCCACCAGGTCTTCGGGCTGGTAGACCTTGTAGCGCTCCCGCTCGTACCCGTCCTTCGAGTCGTATCCGGGCAGGTGGTCCACGATGCCGCCCTGGTGCTGGAGCAGTTCGCGGACGGTGGTCCCGCCGCCGGCTCCGCCCTTGGCCCGCACCACCTCCGGCAGCCAGTGGTCGAGCGTGTCGTCCAGCGACAGCCTTCCCTCGGCCTCCAGTTGGAGGACCACGGTCGCGACCATCGTCTTGGCCGTGCTGGCCATCCGGAAGTAGCCGTCGGGGGAGACCGGGCGGCCGGTGGTGACGTCGGCGGTGCCGCTGGTGGCGACCGTCTGGCGGCCGTCGGGCCCGATCACCCGGGCCTGCACGCCGCTGATGCCGAGGTCGTGGATCGCCGCGGCGTCCCGGCGCAACTGCTCGGCGACGGACGGCCCGGCCGGGCGGGCGACGGCGGTGGCCGCGTTGGCGGCGAGCAGCACGGTGACGCCGGCCGCCACGACGAGGTGCCTGCGCAGGGTCGAACCCATGATCGAAGTCATGGCCGCACGCTAACCGGTTCCGGCCCGAACGGGCCGTGGTGCTCCGCTACTTGGGGGAGGAATGGGGGATGTCCCCCAGTCGCCCCCCAGCGCTGTCCCGGGACTCCCCCGGGACTCCCCCGCACCGACTCCGTAGCGGCTCAGCCCACCGAGGCCGTGACCGGCCGCGCCGGCTCGGCCCCCGCACCGTCGGCCGCCCCGCCCAGGGCCGCCAGCCGCCGCAGGCTGGCCCGGCGCTGGAGCGTGCCGAGGCCGACGGTCGCCGCGCCGAGCCCGAGCCACCCGACCGGCCCGGCCGCCGTCACCACCCCGGTCAGCAGCAGCGGCCCCACCGACTTCTGCACCGACTGGGACATCCCGGCGACCCCGAGGTACGAGGCCTGGGCGCCCGGCGGGGCCAGCACGACCGCCAGCTCCCAGGAGCTCACCGAGCGGAGCAGTTCCGCCAGCGTGATCAGCATCGCCGCGGCCAGCAGCGCGACCGAGGCCAGGACCGGCCCGGCGCCGGTGGCGAGCGCGATCAGCAGGCAGCCGCCCAGCACCGTCACCCCGTACCAGCGGACCGCCGCGGCCGCCCCGAGCGCGCCCTCCGCCCAGGCGGAGACCCGCAGTTGCAGCAGCACCACGAGCACCGTGTTGAGCACCAGGAAGACCGGGACAACGGCGTGCGGCGCGCCGGTGTGGTGGACCAGCCAGAGCGGCAGCCCGACGTTGAGGACCGAGTCGTCCAGGTTCAGCGGCATGTCCAGCAGGACGAACCGCAGGTAGCCCCGGTCGCGCCAGGGGCTGGGCGCGGCGGCCGCCGCCCCGGCGGGCGCCTCTCCGGCCTTCGCCGCGACCAGACCGCGCCCGGACGGCTCCCGGGTGCGCCAGACCAGCACGGCGGCCAGCACGTAGGACAGCCCGTTGGCCAGGATCAGCACCCGGTAGGCGGCGGTGGTCCCGACCGCCAGCCCGATCGCCGCGACACCCGCGCCGAGCGCGTACCCGGCGTTGGCCACGCTGCGGAACAGGGCCTGGTAGGTGGCCCGCCGCTCGCCCGCCACCCGGGTCGCGAACAGCATCTCCAGGGTCTTGGCGGCCCGTTCGGCCAGGCAGATCAGGGCCACCACGGGCAGCAGCGCGGCGAAGTCGTCGACCACCAGCAGCAGCCCCATCGCCCCGAGCCGCAGCAGGTGGCAGCCGATCAGCAGCCACCGCACCGGCACCCGTTCGGCCGCCCGCCCGGCCAGCGGGGACCCGGCGATCCCCGCCACCGCCCCGACCCCGAGCAGCAGTCCCAGCTGCCGCGCGTCCATCCCGCAGACGTAGGTGAAGTAGAGCACCGAGGCCGCTGCCCACACCCCCGTGCCGGTCCGGTCGACGCACTGCGCCAGCAGCATGATCCGCGCGTCCCGCCCGCCCGGCGGCCGCCGCAGCTGCGCTATCAGTCCGTTCCCCCGCATGGCAGGCCCCCGTCGTGTGCGTGGCGCGAGTCGCGCGATCGGCATCAATCTCGATATCAAGATACTTCACATCAAGAGACTTTTGGAAGCCCCGAACCCCCGACGGCCGCCGGGCGCGGACGGCCGCACGACCCTCGACGCACGACGGGCGGTGCGCCACACTCTCCCCAGCAGCACCCGCGCTCCCAACGCACCGGCACGACGCCACGACGCCACGACCACCGCACTACGGAGAGCCGATCGGTGACCACTCGCCAACTGCTGGAGCTCGCCTTCTCGTCCGGACGGACCGGGACCGGACCGGCCACCTGGGGCCAACGGGCCATCTGGGACGCCGTACGACGGCTGCCGCCGGCCGACGCGCCGCGCTACAACATCGCCACCGCCGCGCCGCTGGACCCGGGGCTGCCCCTGCCCGTACTGCTCGCCGCCCTGGAGCGGCTGCTGCACCTGCACGACTCGCTGCACACCCGGCTGCGCCCCGACGAGGCCGGCGGCCTCCGCCAACTCGTCGACGGCGAAGGCAACCTGGACGTCCACCTGTGGCCCGCCGGAGAGCACGAGGACCCGGCCGAACTCGGCACCCGGCTGCACGAGGAGCTGGCGGCACAGCCCTTCGACACCGCCACCCAGTGGCCGGTGCGGGTCGGCGCGGTGACGGCGGGCGGGCTGGTCCGGCACATCAGCCTGGTGCTCTCGCACACCGCGGTGGACGGCTCCGGGATGAGCAGGCTGGTCGCCGACCTGTCCGCGCTCTGCCTCGGCAGCTCCCCCGAGGAGCTGGCCGAGCTGCGCGAACCAGCCCAACAGCCGCTGGAGGAAGCCGAGTTCCAGACCTCCGAACGCGGCCGGCGGCGCGACGCGGGGGCCCGCAAGCAGTTCGTGCGCAAGCTCCGACTCGGCCCGCCCCGACTCTTCCCGTCCCACCCCCTCCCGCCGACCACCGCAGAGCCCGCCCGGTTCCCGAACGCGGTGCTCCGCTCCCCCGCCCTGCCCCGGGCCGTCGAGCGGGTCGCGGCCCGGCACCGGGTCAGCACGGGCTCGGTGCTGCTCGCCGCGACGGCCGCGATGACCGCCCGGCTCGCCGGCTCCACCGAGGCCGTGCTGAACGTCGTGGTCAACAACCGCTTCCTGCCGGAGCTGGCCAACGCGGTCGGCGTGATCGCGGGCGACGGCCTCTTCCATCTCCCGGACGCCACCGCCGAGTTCGGCGAGGTCGTGCGCCGCACCCACGCCGCGGCGATCGGCACCTACCGCCACGCGTACTACGACAGGCTGGCCCTGGCCGCCGAGATCGACCGGCTGACCGCCGAGGGGGTCCGACTGGCCGACCGCTCCTGCGTGTTCAACGACACCCGGGAGCTGCTCCCGGCCCCGGCCGCCCCCGGCGAGGAGCACACCACCCTCAGCTGGCCGGTGGACTTCGAGCCGCGCCCCGGCCTGACCTACGCCCTGGACGCCCTGCAGTCCGCCGAGGCGCTGAGCCTGGCCATGACGGCGGACCCGGCCGTGCTGCCGCGCCCCGCGATGGAGCGGTTCCTGTACGGGATCGAGGAGTTGATCCTCACCGAGGCGGCCGCGCCGACGGACGGGGCAGGCGTCCGCGCTTGAACCTGACACTGATGTCAAGTTCTACCGTACCGGCATGACCACGACCGCCACCGCATCCCTGCTCACCCCGTACCGCCTCGGCGCGCTCGACCTGCCGAACCGCGTCGTCATGGCCCCGATGACGCGCTACCGGGCCGCCGAGGACGGCACGCCGCTGCCCGTCGTCGCCGAGTACTACGCCCAGCGCGCGAGCGCCGGCCTGATCGTCACCGAAGGCATCTGGCCCAGCCGGCAGGGCCAGTCCGGCTGGCGCCTGCCCGGCCTGGAGACGCCCGCGCACGCGGCCGGCTGGCGCGCCGTGACCGGGGCCGTGCACGCCGCCGGCGGGCGGATCGCCGCCCAGCTGATGCACGGCGGCCGCCAGGGCCACCCGCTCAACCGGCTGCTCGGCGACGTCCCGGCCGGCCCCTCCGCCGTCCCGGCCCCGGGCCCGGTGCACGTCAAGGACGGCGGCAAGGCCGAGGCCGTCACCCCGCGCGCCATGACCCGCGAGGAGATCCGCCGCACCGTCGCCGACCACGTCGACTCCGCCCGCCTGGCCCTCGCCGCCGGCTTCGACGCCGTCGAACTGCACGGCGCCAACTCCTACCTGATCCACCAGTTCCTGGCCGACAACACCAACCTGCGCACCGACGAGTACGGCCCCCGTACCCTCGCCGACCGGCTGCGCTTCCCGATCGAACTGGTCACCGCCGTCGCCGAGGCCATCGGCCCCGACCGCCTCGGCCTGCGGCTGTCCCCCGGCAACCCGCAGTTCGGCATGGACGAGGCCGACCCCGCCCCCGTCTACCGCGCCCTGCTCGCCGAACTCGACGGCCTCGGCCTGGCCTACCTCCACCTCACCGACAACGACGACTACCCGGCCCTGGCCGACCTGCGCCCGCGCTGGTCCGGCCCGCTGATCGGCAACGTCGGCGAGAACCGCGCCGCCACCGACCGGGAGCGCGGCGAGGCCGTGCTGGCCGCCGGCCTGGCCGACCTGGTCTCCTACGGCCGCGCCTTCATCGCCAACCCCGACCTGCCGGAACGGTTCGCCGCGAACGCCCCGCTCACCCCCGTCGACCCCACCCACCTCTACGGCCAGGAGGCCACCGGCTACACCGACTACCCCCGCCTCCCGGCCGGCCACCCCGCCGTCCGGCCGACCACGACCTGACCCAGGGCACCCCCGTCCTGACCCACTGTCAGTGCCACCCGCTATGGTCGGCCCCGAACCATCCAGTACCAACCGCACCGCCGTCACCAGGGGGCACCATGACCACACCGGGCACCCGCCCGCTCACCACCGCCGACCTCGTGGAGGGCTGGCACCGGGTGGGCGTCCGTGAGGGCATGGCGCTGATCGTGCACTCCTCGCTCTCCAGCCTCGGCCGGGTCGAGGGCGGCGCGGCGGCCGTGGTGGCCGGCCTGCGCGAGGCGGTCGGGCCCGGCGGCACCGTCGCCGTGCCCGCCTTCACCTCCGGCACGGTCCACGACCCGGCCCCCGGGCACAGCGGCCCGCCCGGCCCCGAGCTGGCCGAACTCCGGGCCGCCGTCCCGCTGTTCCACGCCGGGCTGCCCTGCGACACCGGCGCGGTCGCGGAGGCGCTGCGCGCCCTGCCGGAGAGCCTGCGCAGCACCCACCCGCAGGTCTCGGTCGCCGCCGTCGGCGCGCACGCCCGGGAGGTCACCGCCCGGCGCTCGCTCGGCTTCGCCGTCGGCCGGGAGTCGCCGTTCGGCGCGCTGCACGACCTCGGCGGGCACGTGCTGCTGGTCGGCGTCGGCCACAACCGCAACACCTTCCTGCACTACGCCGAGACCTTCGCCCCCAACCGCCGGCTCAAGCTCCGCCGCTTCCCGATGGCGATCCAGGGCGAGCGGGTCTGGATCGAGGCACCGGACGTGGGGGACGACAACGACACCCACTTCCCGGTCGTGGGGCGGGAGTTCGAGGAGCTGGCAGGCATCCGCGAGGTCCTGGTCGGCGCCGCGCCCTGCCGCCTGGTCCCGGTCCGCGAGCTCATACCCTTCGCCGTCCGCCGCCTCACCGAACTGCTGGCGGCGGACGGCCCCGGGGAGGCATAGGCCGGGCCGACGGTCCCCGCAGCGCGCGCGGAACCGCCGACCCGAACGCCCTCGTACCGCCCTGCCGTCAGTGCCGGCCCTCGTGCACCGAACCGGCCTCCTGGATCTTCTTCCAGGACTTCGGCTCGACCGGCACCGCGTCCCGGCCGGCGTCCGCGCCCGGCGCCAGCGAGGCGGCAACCGGCGCGGCACCCGGCGGCACCGGCCCGACGGCCGGCTTGCTCGGGGTGAACAGCCAGGTGTTCAGCAGGTCCCCGAGCTTCTGGCCGGAGACCTTCTCGGCGTACGCCTGGAACTCCGGGATGGTGGCGTTCCCGTAGCGCCGCTCGGTGGGCCAGCCCTTGAGGATCTGGAAGAACTTCTCGTCCCCGACGGCGTTGCGCAGCGCCTGGATGGCCACCGCGCCGCGGTAGTACACCGCGCCGGAGAACTGGTTCTCCTCACCCGGGTCGCCCGGCTTGACGGTCCAGAACGGGTCGTCGGCCGGGTGCGAGGCGTAGATGTAGTCGGCCACTGCCTGCGCGGTGCCCTCGTTCTCGTGCTCGGACCAGAGGAACTGCGAGTACTCGGCGAAGCCCTCGTTCAGCCAGATGTCGCTCCACTTGGAGAGCGAGACGCTGTCCCCGTACCACTGGTGGGCCAGCTCGTGGACGACCACCGAGGTGTTGGTGCCCCGGGCGAACAGCCCGGGGCCGTAGGAGACCCTGGTCTGGGTCTCCAGGGCGCCACTGGAGGAGGTGTTGGCGACGTAGCCGCCGACGGAGCTGAACGGGTACTCGCCGAAGTAGCCGCTCAGCCAGTCCACCAGCTCGCCGGTCCGCTCGACGCTCGCCCGCGCCGCGTCCGCGTTCTCGCCGAGGTCCTTGCTGTACGCGTTGTAGACCGGCAGCCCGCTCGCGGTGGTGTCCTGGGTGATGTCGAACTTGCCGATCGCCAGGGTCGCCAGGTAGGTCGCCTGCGGCTTGTTCTCCCGCCAGCTGTACCGGGTCCAGCCCGCCAGCGAACTGGTCCCGGTCAGCACGCCGTTGCTGATCACCTGGTTGCCGTCCGGCACCAGCACCGAGACGTCGAAGGTCGCCTTGTTGCTCGGGTGGTCGTTGCTCGGGTACCACCACGCGGCCGACACGGGCTCGCCGGCCACCACCGCACCGTCCGGGGTGCGGCGCCAGGCGGTGTAGCCGCCGTACCTCTCCACGGTGGACGGCACGTCCTTGTAGCGCACCACCACGGTGGCCTGGTCGCCCTTGGCGAGCGGCCGCGCGGGGGTGATCTCCAGCTCCTGGTCGCCACTGGTGGCGAAGGTCGCGACCCGGCCGTTGACCCGCACCTCCGAGACCTTCAGCGCGAAGTCGAGGTTGAACCGGGAGAGGTCCTGGGTGGCCGTGGCGAGGATGGTCGTGGTGCCCTCCAGCTCGTCCGTGGCGGGCTGGTACTTCAACCGGATGTCGTAGTGCGAGACCCGGTACCCACCGTTGCCGAGGGTCGGGTAGTACGGGTCCCCGACGCCGTCCGCGCCGGGTTGGAAGCCGGAAGCCGAGGCCGGGACGGCCAGGAACAGGCTCAGGGCACTGGCAGCAGAGACGATCAGCCTCTTGCGCACATGGTCCTCCAGGGATCACCGGAACGATGGGGTTGAACCGATCCTTGTCCCGTCAACCCCTCCCCCACTCCCTTCCGGTGAGATGTTCATAAAAAGAAATGCGCCGACATGACGGCTTCGCGCCCGCGCCCCGAAGCCGTCACGCCGACCATTCCGACATGTCGTCAGCTATGGGACCGGTGCACCGAGTTGGTCTCCTGGATCTGCTTCCAGGACTTCGGCTCCGCCGGCAGCCGACCCTCCGCCCGGCCCGCACCCGGGGCCAGCGAGGCAGCAGCCGCGGCACCCGGCGGCACCGGCCCGACCGCCGGCTTGCCGGGGGTGAACAGCCAGGTGTTCAGCACGTCCCCGAGCTTCTTCCCGGAGACCTTCTCCGCATAGGCCTGGAACTCCGGGATGGTGGCGTTGCCATAGCGGCGCTCGGTGGGCCAGCCCTTCAGGATCTTGAAGAACTTCTCGTCCCCGACGGCGTTGCGCAGCGCCTGGACGGCCACCGCACCCCGGTCGTACACCGCGCCGGAGAACTGGTCGTCCGGGCCCGGGTCGCCCGGCTTGACCTTCCAGAACGGGTCGTCGGCCGGGTGCGAGGCGTAGACGTAGTCGGCGAGCTCCTGCGCGGTGCCCTCGTTCTCGTGCTCCGACCAGAGGAACTGCGAGTACCGGGCGAAGCCCTCGTTCAGCCAGATGTCGCTCCACTTGGAGAGCGAGACGCTGTCCCCGTACCACTGGTGGGCCAGCTCGTGGACGACCACCGAGGTGTTGGTGCCCCGGGCGAACTGCCGGGGGCTGTAGAAGATCCGGGTCTGGGTCTCCAGGGCGTAGCCGGTCGGCACATTGGGGACGTAGCCGCCGACCGAGCTGAACGGGTACTCGCCGAAGTAGCCGCTCAGCCAGTCCACCAGCTCACCGGTGCGCTCGACGCTCGCCCGCGCCGCGTCCGCGTTCTCGCCGAGGTCCTTGCTGTACGCGTTGTAGACCGGCAGCCCGCTCGGCGTGGTGTCCCGGGCGATGTCGAACTTGCCGACCGCGAGCGTGGCCAGGTACGTCGCCTGCGGCTTGTTCTCCCGCCAGCTGTACCGGGTCCAGCCGGCCTGCGAGCTGGTGCCCGTCAGCACGCCGTTGCTGATCACCTGGTTGCCGTCCGGGACGAGCACCGAGACGTCGTAGGTGGCCTTGTTGCTCGGGTGGTCGTTGCTCGGGAACCACCACCAGGCGGCCTCGGGCTCGTTCGCCGCCACGGCGCCGTCCGGGGTCCGGTGCCAGCTGGTGAAGCCGTACTTCTTCACCGTGGAGGGCACGCCCTTGTAGCGCACCACCACGGTGGCCTGGGAGCCCTTGGCGAGCGGCCGCGCGGGGGTGATCTCCAGCTCCTGCTCACCGCTGGTGGCGAACTTCGCGACCCGGCCGTTGACCCGCACCTCCGAGACGTCCAACGCGAAGTCGAGGTTGAACCGGGAGAGGTCCTGCGTGGCCGTGGCGAGGATGGTCGTGGTGCCCTCCAGCTCGTCCGTGGCGGGCTGGTACTTCAACCGGATGTCGTAGTGCGAGACCCGGTACCCGCCGTTGCCGTAGGTCGGGTAGTACGGGTCGCCGACCCCGGCCGCGCCCGGCTGGAAGCCGGAAGCCGAGGCGGGAACGGCCAGGAACAGGCTCAAGGCACTGGCAGCAGAGACGATCAGCCTCTTGCGCACGTGGTCCTCCAGGGATCACCGGAACGATTGGGTCGGATCGATCCTTGTCCCGGCAGCCCCTCGTCCACTCCCCTCCGGTGAGATGTTCATGAAAAGAAACCCGCCGACACGACGGCTTCGCAGCCCGGCCGCGAAGCCGTCACGCCACCCCACCCACCCCTGAGGCCCTTGAAGCCCCTCGCACCCCTCCTGCCCTTCCTCCCCCTCACGCCCCGAGCACCACCGGCGCCCGCACCAACGAGCCGTACTCCGTCCACGAGCCGTCGTAGTTCTTCACGTGCGGGTACCCGAGCAGCTCGGTGAGCGCGAACCAGGTGTGCGCGGACCGCTCGCCGATCCGGCAGTACGCGATCACCTCGCGCTCCGGCTCCACGCCCTTCCCCCCGTACAGCGCCCGCAGCTCCTCCGCCGAACGGAACGACCCGTCGTCGTTGGCCGCCTGGGACCACGGGATGTTGACCGCGCCGGGGATGTGCCCGGGCACCTGCGCCTGCTCCTGCGGCAGGTGCGGGGGCGCGATCAGCTCGCCCCGGAACTCGGCCGGCGAGCGGACGTCCACCAGCACCGCGTCCGCCCCGGGCTTGGCGAACACCTCGGCCCTGGCCAGCACCTCGTCCCGCAGCGCCCGCAGCTCCGGCCGCTCGGGCCCGCTCAACCGGAACCCGCTGTGCTGGTAGTCCATCACCGCACGGGTGAGCTCCCGCTCCTCCAGCTCCCACTTCTTGCGCCCGCCGTCCAGCAGCCGCACCGGCCCGAAGCCGCGCAGCCGCAACAGCCAGTAGGCGTAGGCGGCGAACCAGTTGTTGTTGCCCCCGTAGAGCACCACGGTGGTGTCGTCCTCGACCCCGGCCGCCCGCAGCAGGTGCTGGACGCCGTCGCGGTCGATGTAGTCCCGGCCGACCTGGCTGTGCAGGTCGGTGGTCCAGTTCCAGCCGACCGCGCCGGGGATGTGGTCCCGGTCGTAGGCCTCGGTGTCCTCGTCCACCTCGACGACCCGGATCGTCCCGTCGTCCAGGTGGTGGGCCAGCCATTCGGTGCGGACCAACGCCTCGGGGTGCGCGTAGCCGTTGCCGGTCATCCCAGGCCCTCCTTCGCTCTGCCCAGGCTGCGGCGCCCGACCACGGGCACGGCGGGCCGCGCGACGACGACAGGCGTACGGGCACGGCGAGGGGCCGGCGACCGGGCCGGACAGTTCGAACCTACGCCGCCCGCCCGGCCCCGGCCACCCCGCGCTCCCCGGGGCTCAGGAGAAGACCACGGAGCGCAGCTTCAGCCGGTCACCGAGCTTCTTGCCCGGGTTCATGACGTAGAAGACGTCGCCCGAGCAGCCGAAGTCCAGGAAGACCGTGGCCGTGGACTGGGTGCGGTTCTCCGGCGCGAAGCCCGGGTCCTCCTCGGTGGTCCACGGCAGGTCGATGCACTCGCGGCTCTGCGGGTCGGCCAGGCCCACGGGGACCCCGGGGCCGACCTTGTAGAGGAAGTCGCCCGTCGCGGCATTCGCGGAGAACGGGACGGCGAGGACGAGGGCGACGGCGCTGGCGGCGGCGAGCATGGCGTTGCGGAGACGCATGAGTGAGGGCCTTTCAGGTGGTACTCGGCAGTACCCGGTTAATTGGTGCGAGATCACCCTAGAGGCCCAAAAAACGCAGAAACGGTTCTTCTAATCCACCCATTCGAGTGGTTTAAGGGTTAAAACCGCGACCTGCCCCGTCATACGAAACTCAGTTCGGCGGAGCCGTGAAGAGATACCCCGAGTCGACGAGCACCGGCAGGTACGCCTTCAACGCCGCCACCGTCTGCGACCGGTCCCCGCCCCCGTCGTGGTTGAGCACGATCGACCCGGGCCGGACGTTCTTGAGGACCCGGTCGATGATCGCCGAGGTCCCCGGCCGGGCCCAGTCCCGCGGGTCCACCGACCAGGCCATGTTCCGCATCCCCAGGTCGGCGGCCACCTTGAGCGAGACCGCCGAGAAGTCCCCGCCCGGCGCGCGGAACCAGGTGGGCTGCCGGCCGGTGGTCCGCTGCAGCAGGTCGGAGGTGCGCTCCAGCTCGTCCCGCACCTTGCCCTCCGACATGTGCCGCAGGTCGGGGTGGGTCCAGGTGTGGTTGGCGATGTGGTGGCCGCGGTCCGCGATCTCCCGCACCAGGGCGGGGTGCTCGACCGCGTTCTCCCCGATCAGGAAGAACGTGGCCCTGATCCCGTACTGCTCGAACATCGACAGCACGGTCGGCGTGTACCGGGGGTCCGGCCCGTCGTCGATGGTGAGCGCCACCACCTTCCGCTCCGGGTCCAGGTCGTACACCGGCTTGCTCTCCGCCTCGGAGAGCGCCCGGCGCACGGGCACCGCGCTCGGCGCGGCGCCGGACGGCGGCGCCGGCGAGGGCACCGCGGAGGGCGTGCCCCCCGGGGCCGCCACCGACGGCGCGGCCGACGCCCCCTCGGTCCCCGCCGGGGCCGCGGCATCAGCCGCCCCCGCCGCCGCGCCGCCCTCCCCGCCACCCCAAGGGCTCCGACATCCGGCGGCCGTCCCCAGCAGGGACATTCCGGCCGCAACCAGCAGCAATCTGCGCGAAGTAATCTGACGATCTGACAGCATTCTGGATGCTTCCCCCGGCCGTCCCCGCCGCTCCCCGACGGCAACTCCGACGGCCCCCATCACCACTCCGACGGCTCAAGGCCACCGGCCGTCCACTCCGCTTCCGAAGATCTTCCACGGATCTTCCCCGACCGGACGCTCCACCTCCCGTCCGGACCGCTACGCTGTGCCTTCCCCAGTGTGATGATCTGCCATCAGAGGACGTGGCCATGACGACAAGTCAGGACTCCCCCCGCCAGGGCCCGCAGGACGACGACGCCACCGAGCTCAGCCAGTGGGAACGCTTCGGTGTCGACACCACCGCCCCGCACTCTGCGCGCGTGTACGACTACTGGCTGGGCGGGAAGACCAACTTCCCGCCGGACCGCGCCATGGGGCAGGCCATCGAGCAGGCCGTACCGAGCGTCAAGGCGATGGCCAAGGCCAACCGGGCATTTCAGGGCCGGGCCGTGCGCCACCTCGCCCAGGAGCACGGCATCCGCCAGTTCCTCGACCTCGGCACCGGCATCCCGACCTCGCCGAACACCCACGAGATCGCCGAGGCGGTCAGCCCCGGCACCCGGGTGGTCTACGTCGACAACGACCCGATCGTGCTCGCCCACGCCCGCGCCCTGATGGTCTCCAGCCCGGCCAGCCGCACCACCTACATCCACGCCGACCTGCGCAAGCCCGAGGAGCTGTTCGCCGACCCGGCGCTCACCGCCACCCTCGACCTCACCCAGCCCGTCGGCCTGCTGATGATCGCCGTACTGATGCTGATCGCCGACGAGGACGACCCCTGGGGCCGGGTCGCCGCACTGCGCGACGCCCTGCCCGCCGGCAGCTGCATCGCCCTGACCACCCCCACCCCGGACTTCGACCCCGAGGCCGTCGGCAAGGTCGCCGAGGCCGCCCGGGCCGGCGGGATGACCCTGGTACCGCGCGGCTACGACGACGTCGTCCGCTTCTTCGACGGCTGGGACCTGGTCGAACCGGGCGTCGCCCCTGTGCTGGCCTGGCGCCCCGACGGCGAGCCCCCGGCCGACCCGAAGGCCGCCTACTACTGGGGCGGCGTCGCCATCAAGCGCTGACCAAACACCGACGACCGGGTGGGACGGCCAAAACCCGTCCCACCCCTCACTTCCCCTCCCCTCCCCACTTCCCCTCCCCCTCCCCCTCACTTCTCCTCCCCCTCACTTCAACAGCCGCGACAACCGCCGGTCCGCCAACGGCTTGCCCCCGGTCTGGCAGGTAGGGCAGTACTGGAACGAGGAGTCCGCGAAGGACACCTCCCGAATGGTGTCCCCGCACACCGGGCAGGGCTCACCGGTCCGTCCGTGCACCCGCAGCCCGAGCTTCTTCTCCGCCTTCAGCTCCCCCGCCGCCAGCCCCCGCGAGCGCTCCACCGCCTCCCGCAGCGTGCCCCCGAGCGCCTCGTACAGCCGGGCCACCTCGTCCTCGGTCAGACTCGCGGCCAGCTTGTACGGCGACATCCGGGCCGCGTGCAGCACCTCGTCCGAGTAGGCGTTGCCCACCCCCGCCAACACCCCCTGGTCCCGCAGCACCCCCTTGAGCCGACGCCGCTCGCCCCGCAACAGCGCCGCGAAGTCCGCCAGCCCGAAGCCCGGGTCCAGCGGATCCGGCCCGAGCCTGGCCACCCCCGGCACCTCGGCCGGCTCCCGCACCACGTACACCGCCAGCCCCTTCTTCGACCCGGCCTCGGTGAGATCGAACCCGTCCCCGGCCTCCCCCGCCAACCGCACCCGCAACGCCAGCGGATTGCGCGGAGACGGCCGCGGCGGCTCAGCGGGCAGACCGTCCTTCCACCGCAACCAGCCCGCCCGGGCCAGGTGGACCACCAGGTGCAGCCCCTCCGCCTCGACGTCCAGGAACTTGCCCCGCCTGGTCACCGCCCCGACCGTCCGCCCCTCCAACGCCGTCACCGGCGGGTCGTACGTCTTCAACGCACTGATCGCCACCGGCTGCACCCGAGCGATCACCCGCCCGGTCAACCGCTCGGACAGGAAAGCACTCAACGCCTCGACCTCAGGCAGCTCCGGCATGCCCCCAGTCTCCCCCGACCCCCCACCCCCCGCCTGCGCTCCCACCCAGCGGGCACGCAGGGCGAAAGCCCGCGCGCCCGCAACAAAACCTCCCCCAACACCCACCCACCCACAGCACCCCCCACCCACCCCCTCCTCCCCTCTGGCGAGAGGGACGCGCTGCGGGAGGGGGTGGCGCAGGGGGTGGCCGCGGAGAGGGGCGTGACGGGTGATTTTCAGACTGCCAACGATCTGAACGCCCCACCTCCAGGGTTGGCAGTCTGAAAATCATCCAGCCCCCGGAGCGGCCACCCCCGGAGCCGCCCCCGGCCCCCCACCCTCCCGAGAGCCC
>NZ_JBSFJC010000154.1:0-17239 GCF_053597855.1 Kitasatospora sp. NPDC001225 | reverse complement strand
CTCGGGCAGCGCTTCGGACAGGTCGACCCACCCCGCCCGGATCACCGGCCGCCACGACGCGGGTGGCGCGTCCCGGCCGCGGACCGGGTCACACGAGCACCGGCGGGTTGTCGTCGGTGCCTCCGCGGCCCGCCGCGCCGGAGTGGCCGGGGCCCTCGTCGCGGTCGGCGGCCAGGTTGGTGCGCAGGGTCATCCAGAGCCGGAACAGGATGTCCGTCGACGTCCCGGCGCTGGAGGACTGCATGGCCCGGGTGAACTCGCTCTGGTACGTGCGCGAGTTCACCGGGAACGGGGTGCGGGCGTTGTTCGTCCGGTCCCAGGCCGCCGCCCACAGGGCGCGGCGGGCCTCCCGGACCCCGCAGACCTCCATGTAGGCGAGGAAGACGGGTTTGCGCAGCGGGGCCTCGCCCTTGAGGACCAGGGCCAGCGTGCTGGAGGGCAGGCGCCCGCCCCGGTCGCGGGCCCGGCGGTCCAGTTCCCGCAGGGAGGGCCAGTCGGCCTTGCGGCGCATCTCGTGCATCGCCCGGCGCAGGTCGGCGAAGGAGTCGACCTGCTGGGGGTCGACCCGCCTCGGCGCGCGCAGCCGCCGGCTCCCCGAGGGGCGGGGCACGTGGGCCCAGTAGTTGGCGTGGACCCACTTGCGCCGGGCCGTCTTGAGGTCGCCACCGCATTCGCTGGTGACGGCCTCGACGACCTTCCAGCTCGGCAGGGAGCGTCCGCTGGCGGCCCGTTGCAGGGTGGTGGCGTGGTAGTTGGTCCGAACGGCGAGCTGACTGTACGTCAACCCGGCCTGCTCGCGCTGCTCGCGCAGCCAGGCGGCCAGTCGGCTCAGCGCCGGTTCGGTCGTCTCGATCGGGTTCTCTCGGCGTCCCATCGCAGGCAGGCGCTCTCCCCTAGGCCCGTCCCCTTTGCATCCTGGAGGCCAACAGCCAGCCCCCGGTGGTCAGTTCGAGCGCCACTCCGGCCGACATGCCGGTCGCCACCAGGGCGGCGGTGAGCGCGACCGTCAGGACGACCACGACGATCACCACGGCCACCTGACCGGCGGTCACGGCCGTCACGGACGACTGTCCGGCCACGAACGGCCAGGGCAGGGCCGGGCGGCGCGCGGGCCTCGGGACGCCGTCCGCGCAGGGGATGGGGACGCGCTTGTTCCGCTTCCTCGTCATCGAGGGAACCCTCCTATATCACTGTCCACTCCAACGGGTGGGCACTTGTGCGGTTGGCGTCGCACGGGGTGCCCGTCGGATGACACTCTGTCAGGCATATGGGTGAATCCCAATCGGTTCCGCGAACATCGCGTCGATTGATGCGCGACAGTCCCGGCCCCTACCTGAAATCTTGCGAACGCCGTACCAGGAAGCCGCAGTTCAGCGAATCGAAACCGGATTTTGATGCGCCTTTGTGCAGCGCGCCCTTGTAAGCCGTCCTGGCCGGGTGTGACGATTGACAGCGGCGTCACCCGGACCTGCGGGTCCGGAACCCGGGGGGCGCTGTTCACTCCAACATTCTCGGGAACATCGGCAGCGGGCCGTGTTGGCGCATGGGCCCGCCCGAACAGCAGAGACCGCCCGGCCCCGGTGGCCCGAGGCGGTCTCTCTGCACTCCGGCGGTGGCGGGCGCTCCACTTGTGACGAGCCCGCCACCACCCTTCCCCCCGGCCCTCGCATCCCCCGCCCTGCGCGGGGCCCCCGTAGCGGAGGACTGTCCTCCTGAAATCATGCGCGTGGTACGGGAGTTCACTGATGCGCCGTTCATCGGTTGTCTACCGGGGAGCCCGGCGGGGGGTTCCCGCAGCCGTGGTGACCAGGGTGTCGACAGGACGTTGACCGCTTGTCTGCGGGAGTCCACGAGCGTGGTCCTGGTCCGGTCACGGACTCGGCGGCCGCCAGGTGGGGCCGCCGGCAGACGACCCTGGAGGACTCGCATGTCCCGTATTCCCCTTCGCACCCGTGCCGCCGCCGTCGCGGCCCTGGTGACGGCCGTCGCCCTGCCCCTCGCGGGCACGGCCACCGCCTCGGCGGCGGTGCCCGCCGGCGTCCAGAGCGTCCAGAGCGCGCCGAACTCGACGCTGGCGGCGGACGCGCCCACGACCTGGGCCGAGAAGAACGGCGGCTACGTCCAGATCAACTGGACCCCGCCGAACAACGTCGGCAAGTACGACTGGATCGGCCTCTACAAGCGCGACCCGAACGCCATCGGCATCGACAACTACGAGACCTGGCAGTGGGCCTACAACCACGGCACCTCGTACCTGACCAGCGTCCCGGCGGTCAGCGGCGACTACTGGACGGCCTACATCTCCTACGACTACGCCTCCAGCCAGTACCGCATCATCGAGTCCCACCGCTCCCACATCGACTGAGCCGATGGCCCTGTCGACGAAGGCGGCGGCGCTGGCCCTCGCCCTGCTGGCCGCCGCGGCGGCGGCCCAGTCCACGCCGAGCACCTGGGCCGCCGCCGTCCACGTGAAGGAGACCCAGGTCGTCACGATCGGCTGGAACTACAACGGCAACCCGGTCGGGAAGTACGACTGGGTCGGGCTGTACAACTGCGACCCGGACAAGTGCGGCGTGAACTCCTACGTCTCGGGCGCCTGGCAGTGGGCCTCGTACGGCACCTCGTACACCTTCACCAGGGAGCTCACCGACTCGCTGATCGGCGCGTACTGGACCGGCTACGTCTCCTACGACTACGCCTCCGGCCAGTACCGGCTGATGTCCTCGCAGATGAACATCCTCGCCTGAGCGGTGGCCCGGCGCCCGCTCCCCCTCCACCCACCACGTTCGATCCGCACGAAGGAGAAGACCATGAAGGTCTCCAGGAAGACCCTCGCCAGGGCCGGAACCGCGCTCCTGCTCGCCGGGGTGACCCTGGCACCGACCGCGGCCCAGAGCCCGGCCGTGGCCTCGGCCACCGGAACCGTCGCCTTGACGCCCCCGGCCGCCCCGGGAGGCGCCGCCCACGCGCTGGCGAAGCAACTCGGGCTCCCCGAGCAGCAGGTGGCGCAGCGCCTCGCCGCGCAGGACGGGCTGTCGAAGACCGCCCGGGCGTTCCGCGACAGCCAGGGCGACAAGGCCGCGGGCGTGTGGCTCGACGTGATGAAGGGCGAGGTCCACGCCAACGTGCTGGACGACGAGGGGGAGCGCGCGGCCCGGGCCGCCGGCATCATCCCGCAGCGCGCCGCCTACACCACCGCCGAACTCCGGGACGTGCACGAGCGGCTCAACGCGGCCTCGGAGAAGAAGCTGACGCCGGGCGACAGCTCCTGGTCCCTGGACACCGAGGCCGACCGCGTCACACTCGACGTGCCGGCCGGAACGGACACCGAGGCGCTGCTGCGGACGGCCGGCATCACCGGCCCCGACCGCGCGAAGGTCAGCGTCACCACCCACCAGGGGACCGCCTACGCCCGGACCGGCCTGGTCGGGGGCGACGGCCTGCGGGACGAGGCCGACACCGGCACCTGCTCGGCCGGAATCATGATCAAGCAGGCCGGGGTGACCTACCTGGTGACCGCCGGCCACTGCTGGCTGGGGCAGTCGAACCCGACGGTCCGGCGCGACGACAGCTGGCGGGACAACCAGGGCAACACCCGGATCGGCCGCATCCTCGACCGGCAGTTCCCCGCCTCGGACTACGCGCTGATCGCGATGGACAACCCGCGGGGCTGGACCCCCGGCGGGCGCGCGGTCAAGACGTCCAACGGCTACAACCTCTACAACGACTACATCCGCAGCGCGGACAACGAGATAGTCGACGGCGGGGAGATCTGCGCCTCGGGCGTGACAAGCGGCTGGCGGTGCGGCAAGTTCAAGGACGGCGTCTCCACCTACACCACGGAAAGGAGGCTGCCGAACGGGCAGACGGAGACGTACACCTCGTACAACCAGGTCAAGGTCCTCGGCATGAAGTCCGAAGGCGGTGACAGCGGAGGGGCCGCCCTCTACGGCAGCCTCGCCGTCGGCACGGTGACCGGCGGCTCGACCGGCAACTCGATAGATCCCTACACCTACATCCAGCCGCTCTCCAGGATCGCGCGGGACCTCGGCCCCATCTCCACGGTCGACTGGAACCAGTGACCACCCCACGGCGCAGGTGAGGAACGCGAGCCCTCTCTGTGCGGGAAGCCGGCCCGACCGGCTTCCCGCACACGCCTGTCGGGGCCGAGCCCGTCCCGTCCGGACAGCGGACGGCGGCAAGGGCGCACGCCGGGGGCGCGCGCCATGACGCTGCGCAAGCAAAAGGCCGCATTCCGGTATCAACCGTAGGACGCCGAGGCTACGGTGACGATCACATCGGAGTGCGGAGCCCGCAGTACCTGAGGGGATTTGGGATGCCACATCGGCGTTTGGAGAACGGTCTCACGTCGAACCCGGCCGTGATGTTCGGTGAAGCGCTCCGCTTCGCGCGCGATTTGGCGGGCTACACGCAGGAAGGACTGGGCAAACTCCTGCACTGCCACCGAACGGTGATCACCCGGTACGAGAGCGGCAAGCGCTCGATGCCGAGGGACACCGTCGAACGAGCCGACGAGCTGCTCGGCATGAGGGGCCTGCTGGTGCGGCTCTGGGAGCGGGTGGACTGGCATGCGGACATCGAGCACCCCGACTGGTTCCAGAAGTACGTCGATCTGGAAGCGGAAGCCGTGGCCGCCCGGGTGCTCCAGTACATGCGGATCAACGGGCTGCTTCAGTGCAAGGAGTACGCCTACGAGATCTTTCGCCTCGGCGAGGCCCGGAACAACCCGGAGTGGCTGGCCGAACGGGTGGCGACTCGGCTGGGTCGGCAGGACCGCTACCTGGTCGACGACGGACCGTCAATGATCGTCGTCCTCCACGAGAGCGCGATCCGCAGCGTCATCGGCGGACCGGGCACCATGAGAAGGCAGATGGAGCACCTTCTCTCCGTCGGGGAACGGTCCAACGTTCTGATCCAGGTAGCGCCGTTCGCCTGCAGGACGCGGAAGCTGCCGACCACATCGGTGGTGCTGCTGGAGCTGCCCGACGGGAAGGAGTGGGTCTACTCGGAGAGCCTGTACCGGGGGCACTTCAGCGACGCCCCTTCGATCGTGCAGGAGGCCCGCCGGGACTTCGACCTTGTCCGCGGGTCTGTACTCTCAGTCGACGACTCCCATGCCCTCATGACCGAAGTAACGGAGGAGTACCGGTATGCAGAACGCCGATCCGAGCGGGGCGCAGTGGCGCAAGAGCAGCTACAGCGGGGACAACGCGGGCGAGTGCATCGAGGTGGCCCCCGGGTTCCCCGGTCTCGTTCCCGTGCGTGACTCCAAGGACCCCCACGGCCCGGCCCTCCTCTTCCCGGCCGCCGCCTGGGACTCCTTCATCACCGCGATCCGGGGGGACGAGTTCCCGATCGGCAGCTGACTGGACGTCAATGACGTTGCAGGGGGCGGGGTGCCGGATGGCGCCCCGCCCCTCTCCTATGCCGGCCCGGCTACTCGCGGCTGCTGCGGCCCAGCAGGGCGGCCGAGTCCGGGTCGCCGATGCGGGTGGCCACCGCGCCCTTGAGCACGGTCAGGGCCGCCGGCAGCGCCGCGACCGCCGCCGCCTTGAGCGAGCCGATCGATGTGAGGTCGAACTTGTCGGCCAGCAGCAGGCCGAGGAACGCCACGGCGTACGTGGCGACGGTGCGCTCGACCAGGTCGATGATGAGCTTCCGCATGGTCAGGACTCCTTCGCGGTGAAGGTGGTGGGGTGCGCGGTTGCGGAGCACCCGGTGGCGGCGCCGTTCTTCGGAGGGCATGCCGTCCTGCGGGACTGCGGCGGGGTTGCCGGAAGCGGCCCTGGGGGCGGGGCCGTCGGGGCCGTCGGTGTCGGAGCGGTCGGAGGGGTCGACGGGGCCAGAGGGTCGGAGGGCATGCGCCATCGGGGAGTTGCCGCCCCGGTGTACACGTTCAAGCCGCCGGATCCGACGACGCGCCCCGGTACCGATTTCCTTTCCGCGTCCGGCCCCGTGCCCGCCTCACCCCAGCGGGGCGCTCAGCTCCACGGCGCGCAGCGCCGCCGCCAGGGCGGGGGCGTCGCCGACGTCGAGGGCGGTGTCCGCCAGCTTGATCACGTGCTCGTCGCCGTGCGCCAGGGCCCGTTCGAAGACCTCCTCGGGGGTGAGGGTGCCCGGCGGGGTGCAGGCCGCCGGCTCGGTCGGCGCGTACATCGCGGTGACGGCCGCCGACGCCGTCCAGGCCGCCCGCAGGCCGGCCGGCCACAGGTCCGGCGGGAGCGCGGGCAGGGCGCGCAGCACGGCGTTGGGCGCGGTGGCGGCGTGGACGAGCATGGTCTCCTCGCCGTGCCCGTAGGCGGCGTAGCGGTGGGTCGCCGCCCGGACCAGTTCCGCGAGGCGGTCGGCCGCCTCCTGCGGCCGCGTGACCCCGGCCGCCCACGCCGGCAGGGCGGTGACGCGGTCGAGCCGGGCGGGGAAGCCGCCGTCCTGGAGGGCGATGGGCGGCACCGCGTCGAGGGCGGCGGCCGCGCCGGACAGCACGCCGGGCAGCGTGGCGAGGGCGGCGACGGGCCGGTGGCGGGCGGCCCAGTAGCCGAGGCCGTGGGCGAGTTCGGCCAGCCGGGGCCCGGTGGCCTCGCCGCCGGACAGCAGGGTGCGCACGGCGTGCCCCACCCGGATCACCGGGTGCGTCGAGCCGCCGTACAGGCCGGGCAGCAGCCGGGGCCACCAGCGGGCGAGCACCTCGCGCCAGGGGTGGTCGGCGAGTTGGCGCTCGAAGTGGTCGATCCAGTCGGCCACGCGGCTCGGATCGCCGAGCGCCGCACGCCAGTTGGCGTCCGTGACCGGCTCGACGCGCGGCGGGAAGTCCTCCAGCTTGCGCGCGTACAGGTCGAGCCAGCGGTGCACCGACCGCGCCTGTCCGTGGGCGGCGAGGGCCTCGACGGCCATCGGCGCGTGGTTGGTGAGCCGTCCGAGCCGCTCGGGCCCGGAGGCGTGCAGTCGTTGGAGCGCCTCGTCCAGAATGCCTGTCGTGTCCGTCGTATCCACGGCAAGGACCGTAGGCGGGACGCCACGGACGGCGTAACGGGCCGAAGACCTAGGCCCGGCGAAGGGCTCCGGCCTGCCCGTCCGCCCCCGGCGGGCAGGCGGCGGCGCCTCAGGAGCAGTCCCAGTGGTGGTCCACCGGGCGGTCCGGGCAGGACCGGCACTCGAAGACGTACACCCCGCCCGCGTCCCCGATCATCAGCCCGGCGGGGCTGTGCGCCCCGCGGCCGCCGTCGGCGTCCCGGCGCTCCTCGCCGGTCTCGTCGTCCCGGTCCTCCAGCGGGAGCCAGGTGCGGTACGACTGACCGTCGTACTCCCAGCTGCTCACCGTCAGGAGGTGCTCCATCGTCCGCCCGCAGGTCGGGCAGTCCGGCCAGCAGGGCTCCTGGGTCCAGCCCGGGTACCCTCCGAGCTTGATCCCCGGCGCCTCGGCCAGGTGGTAGCCGTACCGCAGGCCGGTACGGGCCCGCAGTTCCTCCATCCGCACGCGCAGTTCCGGGCCCAGGTCCTCCGGCATGTCCCAGCTCGGGTAGTCGACCACCGGCTCGGGGTGCAGGACGCACGGTGCCGGGATGCTGTCCTTCGGCGCGGTGCCCACGGTCGGCGGCACGGCGGCGAGGGCCGGTCCGACCTCCTCGGAGCTCCGCCAGCGCACCAGGGGCGTCGCGGTCGGGCAGCGGCCGATGATGAACGGACACCAGAGCACCTGGAGCAGGTCCGTCCCGGCGGGGAAGGCGAGTTGGGGCACGTCCCATCGGTGGATCTGGACGACGGGGACGAGCGGCACCGGCCCCTCCGCGGCGGGCCCGCCCCACTCCCCCGGGTGGCTGGTGCTCGGGCACAGCGGCCACGGCTCGTCGGCGGGCCACAGCGGCGGCCCGCCGACCGAGCTCTCGGCCGCGGACGGGCTGCCGGCGCGCGGGTGGAGGCGTACGGCGTCGCGGCGCAGCGGTACCAGTTCGGGGAACAGCTGCTCCAGGTCCACGGCGCGCTTCGGGGTGGTGCGGGTCATCGTCGTCTCCATCGGGCGGTGCTCGGGCGGGCACCGCGTACCCGCCGACGGCATCACCGTAGGACACGCCACCGACAGCGGCCTCGCCCGCCGTCCGGCCCGCCCGGCGACGGCGGGCCGGACGGGAGCACCTCCACTTCGGGCGGGCGGGGATGTCAATGCCGTTGACACTGACCATCCGGTCCCCGGCGTCCGTTTTTTGACGTACCGTCAGCTCGCACAGGTGCAGGTGTCCTCCGTAGACACGGCCGCCGGTACCGCGATCGTCGTCACGACCCCTGCCTTCGCCACGGCCCGCGCCGGGCCCCGCACCGCCGAGGAGACGTCATGAGCGAACCACGCCCCCGCACCGCCGAGCCACACCGCACCGAACCACGCCCCGCCGGGCCGCGCGCCCGCCGCCGCACCCTCGCGGCCGGCCTCGCCCTCGCCGCCGCCCTGACCACGGCCGCCCAGGCCGTCCCCACCCAGGCCGCCACCACCCAGGCGCTCGACCGCTACTACCAGCAGCGCCCCGACTGGCACAGCTGCGTCCAGGGCCCGGACGACCAGGTGGGCGCCGACCTGGAGAAGGCCGGCGCCCGCTGCGCGGAGGTCACCGTGCCGCTCGACTACGGCGACCCCGGCGGACGCACCGTCACCCTCGCGCTCTCCCGGATCAAGGCCACCGACACCCGCCACCGGATCGGCACGCTGCTGCTGAACGACGGCGGCCCCGGCAGTCCGACGCTCGGCGCGCCGACGAGGGTGCACGCCGCGTTGAAGGACACCGCCGCCCGCTTCGACATCGTCGGGCTGGACCAGCGTTTCGCCGGCCGCAGCGCCCCCCTCGACTGCGACTGGCCGATCGGCTACAACATCACCTCCGCCGGGACCACCCGGGCCTCCTTCGAGCGCCAGGTCGCCTTCCAGCGGGACCTCGCGGCCCGGTGCCGTTCGGCGGCCGGGGACCTGCTGCCGCACGCGAGCACCCGCGACGCGGCCCGGGACATGGACGTGGTGCGGGGCGCGCTCGGCGAGCGGCGGATCTCCTACCTCGGCCTCTCGTACGGCACCTACCTGGGCACGGTGTACAGCCAGATGTTCCCCGGCCGCTTCGACCGGGTGGTCCTGGACGGCGCGCTGGCCCCGGACCACGTCGGGCCGGAGCTGCTCCCCAACATGGTGCGGGCGAACGAGCGGGCGTTCGCCGACTGGGCGGACTGGGCGGCGCGGCGCAACGACACCTACGGGCTGGGCCGCACCCGCGAGGAGGTGGTCGCCGGGGTGCTGCGGACGGTCGGGACGGCCTCGGCGCGCCCGCTCGTCCTCGGCACCGGCACGGACGCCTTCGAACTCGACGACACCCGGGTGCCGCTGCTGGTGTTCGGGAACCTCCAGGGCGACTCCGACGCGGAACGGGCGGGCCTCGCCGAGCTGATGGCGGTGCTCGCCGAGGCCGCGGCGGGCCGGCCGGTCACCCCCTCGGCCGAGACCACCGCCCTGCTGCGCTTCCTGTTCACCCCGCAGGGCTCGCAGGCCGGCAGCGTCTCCCAGGCCATCCTGTGCGCGGACGGTACGGCGCCGCGCGATCCCGAGGAGTACTGGCGCCGGATCGAGCGCGACCGCGCCCGCTACCCGCTGTCCGGCCCGCTGCTCGACAACATCTCCCCGTGCGCCTTCCTGGACGCCCCGCGCGAGGCGCCCACCGAGGTGCGCCGCGACGCCCGGGCGCTGATCCTCTCCGCCACCGGCGACCCGCGCGCCCCCTACCGGGACGGCGTCGCCCTGCACGGGCTGCTGCCCAGCTCCCGGCTGCTGACCCTGCGGGGCGCCGACCAGCACGGGCTGTACGGGACGTACGGCAACGCGTGCGTGGACGACACGGTCAACGCCTACCTGGCGGGCGGGCGCCTGCCGGAGGCCGACGTGACCTGCACCAAGTAGCGGCAGCGTCCCGCCGCCGTCCGCACGCGGTCCGGGCGGCGGCGGACGGCGTGCGTTCGCGCTCGCGCTCGTGCTCGCGCTCGGCAACGGCTCGGGCACGCTGGGGAGTTGAGTACGGGGGCGGATTGCGGGCCGCGGCGCGGGCGGGCCAGGGTGTGGGCGCGGACGCGCGCGACCCGAGAGGATCCCTGCCGGTGAAGAAGCTGCTCAAGGACGTGGCGACGAGCCTCGTGTACCTCGTCGTCATGCTGGTGAACCCGCTCCTCAACGGCGTGCAGTCGCTGCGGGCGCACCACTGGCCGACCGAGCGGCGCAAGCTCAGGCTGATCGGTTCACCGACGGCGCGGGCGGCCCGGGCGGCGGAGCGGGAGCGGATCCGGGGGCTGGTCGAGGCGCTGGGAGCGGTGGAGGGGGTCGAGCACCTGCTGACCCAAGTACTGGACCAGTCCACCCGCCCGTCCACCTACGGCCTGGACCACCCCCGGGACACCCTGCTGGTCTGCCGCATCCACGCCCGCGCCTACTTCGTCGTCCGGGAGGACGTCCTCGACGTCCTGCGGCGGATCGAGGCGGCGAACGTGGCCGAGTGGCAGGCCAACGGGCAGGGGCCGGACCCGCACGGGAGCCTGGAGCACGCGCTGCGCTGGTACCGCGACGGCGGCGTCGACGCCAACGGCTGGCGGATGGACCCCCCTTGCCTGTCCAGCCCCGGCGCGAAGCTGACCTGGGACCGGCCCGGCATCCCGCCCCGGGACCCGATCCCGGCGGGCCCGTACCCCAACCGGCTCTTCGTGCTGGAGCAGACCCCGCCGGACGCGGACGCGGCGCGACTGCTGGACGAGGCCCGTGCGGACGGGCGGGGCGTGGTCCTGGAGCTGGCCTTCGGCGCGGGCTGGGTCGACTACTGCCAGTACCACAAGGTGGCGCGCGGCGGCTTCGCGGGGCGCGGGCGGCTCTGAGCGGGGGGTGCCCGGTGGGGCCGGGGCGCCCGGACGGCCTCTCCGGGCCCGTCCGGGCGCCCTCACCCGCTCACCGGCTCACCCGTTCAGCCGCGTTTCAGCACTGGGGGCGGCGGCCGTGGTTGGCCCCGTGCTTGGCCCTGGCCTTCTTCTTGCGGCGGCGCTTCGACGACATGGCCACTCCTCTCGCAGCCGGGACTTCCGGTCTTCCACCGTTCCACACCCGGGCGGACCCGGCCCGTCGAGCGCCCCGGCCCGTCGAGGACCCGGCCCGTCGAGCCGCCCCGCGGGTCTCAGGCGCCGTCGCCCGCCAGGGCCGCGCGCCAGGCGGGGCTGTCGACGTAGTGGTTGTCGAAGCGCTCGGACGAGGCCGCGATCGCCCCCGGCGCGGTCTCGCCGCGCATGACGCTGCCCAGCAGGCGCAGGTAGTCGAAGCGGTCCATGCCGGGCGCGAACACGCACAGCACGTCGGCCTCGGAGCCCGGGGCGGCGGCGAAGGCGTGCGGGGTGTGCGGGGGCACGGCCAGGAAGTCGCCCGCGCCCAGCACGGTGACCTCCTCGCCGACCAGCACCCGCAGCGAGCCGCCGATCACGAAGAACAGCTCCCAGGCCCGGGTGTGGAAGTGCGCGGGCGCCCCGGGGGCGCCGGCGGCGAAGGTGGAGCGGTAGACGGTGAAGCCGCCCTCGCCCGGGGCCGAGTCGGCGAGCAGCGTCATGGTGGAGCTCGGGTCGGCGCAGATCTCGGCCTCGGCGCAGCGGGTCAGCACGGGGGCGGTGGCGGTGGTGGCGGGGGCGGCGGGGGCGGTGTTCCTCGTCGTCGTCATGTGACCAACCTATGGCCGGAAAGACCCACGATCAGGTGGCAATCAGCGACCGTTTCCATGGGTCAATTTCCTCCTGCCGACCCGCCTCCCCCGCGTCCTCGGCCTCCCCCGTGCCGCCCGGGCGCCGTCAGTCGGGGAGGTTCCCGTTGCCGCCCAGGTTCGCCACCATCCGGCGCAGCACATTGATCGTGGTCACGAACTCCTCGGTGCCGATGCCCTCGTGGGCGCGTTCACTGACCGCCAGGTTGCGCTCGCGGGCGCGCAGGCGGCCGGCCTCGCCCTCCTCGGTCAGGGTGAACGCCCCGTCGGCGTCCTCGGTCAGCCAGCCGCGGGCGATCAGGTCGTCGAAGACGGCGTCGAAGGCGGTGCCCTGGTCGTCGTACGGGGCGAGCCGCTCGGCCAGGGTCGTGCGGGTCCACCCGCCGGGCCGGCCGGCGGCGTGGTTGAGCGTCCACCAGTGCGGCTGGGTGAGGCCTTCCACCGCGAGCTGCACGCGCAGGCCGTCCACCACCAGGCGGCGGAAGAGCTCGCCGGTCCACGCCCCGATGGGCTGGGCGGCGATGGTCTGCGGTTCGTAGGTCTTGATCGTCATGTCCGGTACTCCTTCACCTGGTCGTCAGGACACGGCCGACCGTAGGACCTCAAGCCGCCTTGAGGTCAAGGCAGTTCCAGGACCCTGAGCTCTGCGATGGTCAACTCCCTTCTAGGGTGGCCCACATGAAGACCGCACCGGCGCTCGCCGCCGCCCTCGCCCTGGCCGCGGCCGCCGTACTCGGCGCGGCCGCCCCCGCCTCCCCCGCGTCCTCGGCCTCCCCCGCCGCCGACCCGCTGGAGCGCTTCCACCGCCAGCCGCTCGCCTGGTCCGCCTGCCAGGACCCGCAGTTGGCTGCCGCCGGCGCCGAGTGCGCGGCCCTGACCGTCCCGCTGGACTACCGCGAGCCGCGGGGCCGCACCCTCTCCCTGGCCGTCTCCCGGATCCGCTCCGCCGACCCCGCCAAACGGCGCGGGATACTCCAGACCAACCCCGGCGGGCCCGGCGAGCGCGGGCTGGACATGCCGGCCGCGCTGCGGGAGCAGCTGGCGCCCGGGACGGCGGCGGCCTACGACCTCGTCGGCATGGACCCGCGCGGGGTCGGCGCCGGCGGCCCCAACTGCGGCCTCACGCGCGGCACCTGGCTGCGCTCGACCGGCACCGGCCAGGCCGGCTTCGAGCAGGCCTGGCGCCTGGCCAAGGCCGACGCGGACGCCTGCTGGAGCAAGTACCCGGACCTGCTGCCCCACCTGACCACCCGCAACACCGCCCGGGACGTCGACGTGCTGCGCGCCGCGCTGGGCGAGCAGCGGACCTCCTTCTTCGGGCAGTCCTACGGCGCGATGCTGGGCGCGGTGTACGCGCAGCTGTTCCCCCGGCGCGTCGACCGGCTGGTGCTGGACAGCGCCCTCGACCCGGCGCGGTACGGCATCGGGGTGTTCCAGGACATGGGCGGCGCCAACGAGCGCGCCCTCGACGACTTCGCCGCCTGGGCCGCGCCGCGCGACGCCGCCCACCACCTGGGCGCCACCCCGGCGGCGGTGCGGTCCACCGTCGAGGGCCTGGTCCGCCGGGCCGAGGCGACGCCGATCGCCGTCGACGGCTACCGGCTCGACGGCGCCCTGCTGCCGGTCCTGCTCGCGGTCTTCCAGAGCGACGACCGCGACAGCGCCGAATACGCGGACGCGCTGCGCCAGTTGCTGGACGCCGCCGACGGCCGGCCGGTACAGGCGGGCCCGGCCCTGCACCAGCTGCTGACCATGCTCCTCGCCCCGGGCCCGGAGGCCGGCGCCGGCCTGTCGTCCACGGTCGCCATCGTGTGCGACGACGTGGCGATGCCCCGCTCGGCCGCGTGGTACCGCGACGCCGTCGAACACTCCCGCGCCACCGAGCCGGTCTTCGGCCCGGTCTACAACGGCCCCGTCCCGTGCGCCTCCTGGCGCGGCGCCCCGCTGGAACCGCCGGTCGAGGTCCGCAACGCCGTCCCCGCCCTCCAACTCCACGCCACCGGCGACACCCACGCCCCCTACCAGGGCGCCCTCGCCGTCCACACCCGCCTGCCCGGCTCCCGCCTGGTCACCGTCCCCGGCCGCGTCCACACCCTCACCCTCAACGGCTACAGCCCGTGCGCGAACGCGGCGGTGGACACCTACCTGTCGACGGGGGCGCTGCCGGCAGCGGACACCGTCTGCTGAGGAAGGGCGGCTACGGACTGGTCGCCCTCCACTCGTTCAGGGCGGCCAGTCCTTTCCGGAGGTCCTCGGCCCACACGTCGTCGATGTCCTCCGGGACCGCTCGCCGCTCCGCGACCATGGCCTTCCGCAGCGCCTGGTCCAGCTCGGAACTTCCATGTTCCACAGAGGCCTTGTGAATCCGCACCAGGTGCTCGACCGGCGCGAACGAAGCCACCGCCGTCAGTACAGCCGACCGCGCCTTGCTCTCGCGGCCCTCGCCGGAGAGCCAGTGGAAGAGGTCGACAGGCTTTCGCAACCGGGCAAGCGCTCGTTCGACACCGGTGCTGTCGTAGACGCGGCGCATGGCCTCGAACTCGGCGACGAGACGCATGACGTCCCGCACGGAGTAGCCGCACGCGATACGCTCGATGAGGCGGTCCGCGGCCGCGTCCTCGTCGGCGTCCCGCAGGCAGACGACCGCCGCACGGATCCCCGTCAGACCACCCGGGCCGCCCATCTCCCACAGCACCAGTTCGGTGTCTGTTGCGGACATGAGCTGGTCGAGGGCCGCGACATCCCTCTCACGGAGCCTGAGCACGGCCCCCGCCTGCCGGATCTGGTTCTCCAGCTGGGCGATGCGGTCCAGCGCCGCGTCCCGTTCCCCGGTCAGCATGCGGGCCTCCTCCCGGCTGCGGATGCCGAGGTTCTCCAACGCGGCCTCTGCGTCCTTCCGCCGCTTGCGCTCGTCTTCGAGCTCGTTCCGGAGGTCAGCCAACTCCTGTACTGTCCGGGCACGGTGGCGGCAGAGGTCCTCGTGGGCCGTGGCAAGCTCGAACTCCCGGGCCTGGAGCGGACTGCGGACGCGCGCCGCCGCGTACATGGCCGACCGGGTCCGCGCAAGCTCGTCGGCGTCGACCGGTACACCTTCGCGCTCGGCCACCAGAAGGTGGAGCCGGGCCGCGATCTCCCGGCGGGGCACCTCCCGGCCGTTGAGGAACTTCGACAGCCGAGTGCTGTCGATGCTGATCCCGTCCCCGCTCAGCCGGTCGGCCAACTCCTCCGAGGTAAGGCCGATCCGCTCTCGCAACTCGCGCAGGCGCTCCGCACAGAGCCGCTCCGGCTCCGACAGCCGCTCGTCCAGCGGGGCCAGCCCCCTCCGCACGGGCACCCCGTGCCGGTCTCCGTGTTGCGCCGTCGGCAAGTTGCGCTCTCCCACCGCAAGTTCCGGTTGCGACCTGACGCAACCACCGTGCAGACCATTGTGATGGGCGCTGTACCGAGAAGTCGTCCCGTCCACGGAGATCCCCATGCGCCGACAGCAGCGTTCCCGTCCCCCTCGCCCGTTCCTGGAGTTCCGCGTCGGCGGCTTCCGCCTGACCCTGCAGTCCCGGCCCCGCCACCCGGCCGTGCTGCTCCTCGGCGGCCCGGCCGTCAGCGCCCTGACCGCCGTCCTCGCCGCGCGCCGTTAGCCGGCGCCCTCGCGCAGGAGGGCCGCGAAGGCCTCGGCTGCCGGGGGCACCTGCCGGCCGCGCCGCGTGACCGTGTAGACCTGCCGGACCGGGGTGTCGTCGGGGTGCAGGGGGATGAGGGCGATGCCGGGGCGGGTGACGCGGGCGGCGAGGGAGGGGATGAGGGTGATGCCCAATCCGGCGGCCACCAGGCCGAGTTTGGCGGTCCAGGCGGCGACGGTGTACTCGATGCGGGGCTGGAAGCCGCTGCGGACGCAGGCGGCGAGGAGGGTGGATTCGGCGTGGCGGCGGGCGGCGATCCAGGGTTCGTCGGCGAGTTCGGCCAGGCGCAGGCGGCGGCGCCTGGCGAGGCGGTGGCCGCGCGGGAGGGCGACGAGCACCGGGTCGTCCATGAGCGGCCGGAAGTCGAACTGCTCGCCGGCGTCGGCGGGTTCGGTGTACGAGGCGACCAGCGCGAGGTCGATCGCCCCTTCGGCGAGCAGGTCCAGCAGGTGCGCCGCCAGCCCCTCGGTGAGGCTGATCGCCACCTCCGGGTGCGCGGCGCGGAAGGCGGCGAGGGCGCCGGGCACGAGGGCGGCGTTGGCGCTGTCGAAGGCGCCGACCCGCAGGCGTCCGGCGGTGAGTTCGGTGAGGGCGACCAGGTCACGCCGGGTGGTGTCGAGCCGTTCCAGCATCGCCTCGGCGTGCGGCAGCAGCGCCCGGCCGTGCTCGGTGAGCCGCACCCCGCGTGCCAGCCGGTCGAACAGCGGTGTGCCCAACTCGGCTTCCAGGGTGGCGATCTGGCGGGAGATCGCGGACTGGGTGAAGCCCAGCCGCTCACCGGCGGCGGTGAAGGAGCCCAGGTGGGCGACGGTGCGGAAGACGTCCAGCCAAGCCATGTCCATTCCGCATGACTACCATGCTGGACATTCGCTTGTCGCCTGGCTTGCGGCTGCCTAGCGTGGCGGCCATGGAGAAGATCGCTTTTCTGGGACTGGGCCGGATGGGCCTGCCGATGGCCCGCCGACTCGCCGACGCCGGTTACCCGTTGACCGTCTGGAACCGCTCCCCCGGCCGCGCCGACGGCCTCACCGGGGCCGGGGCCACCGAGGCCGCCACCCCGGCGGAGGCCGTGCGCGGCGCGGACGTCGTCGTCACCATGCTGTCCGACCCGGCGGCCGTCGCCGAGCTGGCCGGACGGTTCACGGCCGACCTCGCCCCGGGCACCCTGTGGATCGACATGTCCTCGATCGGCCCGCGCGCCACCGCCGCCCTGCGCGCCGGACTGCCGGACGGCGTCGCCCTGGTGGACGCCCCGGTGATGGGCAGCACGGGCCCTGCGGCCACCGGCGACCTGACGGTCTTCGCGGGCGGCGAGGACGCCGACCTGGACCGCGCCCAGCCGGTCCTGGAGCACCTGGGCCGGGTACGGCGCTGCGGCGGCCCGGGCGCGGGCGCGGCGCTGAAGGTGGTGGTGATCGGCGCGATCGTCGCCTCCGTCACCGTCCTGGGCGAAGTCCTGGCGGTGGCCGATGAGTTGGACGTGCCGCAGGAGCAGGCGCGGGAGGTGCTGTCGGCCGGGCCGCTCGCGGGGGTGGCGGCCCGGGCGTTCGGCACGGGGTCGGACTTCCCGGTCCGGCTGGCCGCCAAGGACCTCGCCCTGGCGGGCGGCGGCCCGGTGCTGGCGGCGGCCCGCGAAGTGCTGCTGGCGCACCCGGAGATCGCCGAGCAGGACCTGTCGGCGGTGCCGGGGGCGCTGCGGCGCGGCCGGTAGGGCGAGGGCGGACGGCGGCCGGGCATCGACCGCCGCCCGGGTGCGCGGCGACGTGGGGGGGGGGGGGGGGGCCCCCCCCCCCG